>DQAM01000060.1 GCA_003523545.1 Dysgonomonas sp. | reverse complement strand
GTGCTGTCGACTATTACAGGAGGTCTCTCAGGGCCTTGTATAAAGCCGGTGGCACTTCGTATGGTATGGCAGGTTTTTAAGTCTGTGCAGATCCCTATAATCGGTATGGGAGGAATCTCGTGCTGGGAAGATGCTATCGAGTTTATACTGGCGGGTTCATCAGCAATACAAATCGGTACCTACAACTTTATTGATCCTACTGTTTCCATTAAGGTGGTAGACGGCATACAAAACTATCTCGATATGAACAATATTGCGCATGTAAGGGATCTTATAGGAGCTTTGGAATTGTAGAAAAACACCTTTAAACACTAATAAGCAGCTTAAAACTAATCTCAAGCTGCTTATTTTTTATCCACTAATATCTAATATCCGAATTTTGCTATTACCCGTACATGAAAGCCGTTCGATTTATTGGAATAAGAAGTAATCCCGTTTCCAAAATGAACATGTCCCGCACAATAATTTGCAAATCCGTTTTCGTCTGCCCAATCTGCATCTATTTCTGTCGAAGACCAATATGTTGTCCGTCTGACAGGTGTTCCAAAAGGATCATCAACAGTTTCAAATTCTTTTCCTCCGGCTTGGAGTAACTTTTTGTTAAATGCTTGGTGTGATGCTTCACATTCAGGACTATTATAGCTAGGCATCGGATTTTTAAACTCCCATGGTTCATATGTACTATTACCCGAATAGCAAGAATAAATTGCTTGCAATTCATACAACGCAGGTGCGTACCAATCAATTGCACTTTGATGCTCGTTTTTATCCCTTGCAAACTTATATTGGGGAAGGTTATCCCAGGTAGTACTATAAGTGTTTTGGGGGCTTTGCAAAAAAGCAGCCATCGTTTCCCTGTTTTTAAGTCCATCGTTTTCGTCTGTTGCCAAAGTATGTATAGACAATACGTTGTAATGATTATTCCATGACAATAAGTAAGGATAATTTGTATTTGATCCCATCACCTCATCCAGGCTGACTATTTTTCCCTTCTTGCTATCACTTGCCGGGTCAAGCCAGAATACAATACCTTCGGGCATCGTACCTTCTTGCACTACACCCGCAGTGCTGAATTTCACATTACGGTCGGGATAATAATCTCCCACGCGATAGATTAGTTTATCGGCCTCTACAATCATATTCTTTATCACATTCTGGCCATTTTTGTCAGCCAGCAGGATAATTATTTCGGCTTTACTGTTATCATTTGTCAATTGAGAAGCTGCGGTGACAATTATCTTTTGTTCAGTTTTATCGATAGCAACCTTCCAACCGTCCGGCACATTAACAGCAGTTATAATAGCGGGATCGATCCCTGTATAAGGTATTTCGATGGTTTCCCCTATAGCAAAAATAACAGGTTGAGTAAAATCTATGCCTAATATCCGGTACTTCGGCAATTTTATAGTAGTAATCCCATCAGCAAGAGTGAATATCACATAATCCTCGTTACTGTTGTCTACTCCATTGGGAGCAAATATACTGTCTCCCTGCTCCCCCTTTTCTCCTTTATTACCCTTAGCACCGGTTGCTTTAATACCTGTAGATATATATCCAGTTTCGCTACCATCCGCTGATATTTCCCATTCATTGGTACTCGTGTTGATACGAACTTTAGGAGTCATCCCGTTTTGACCATCTTGCCCGTCTTCACCATTTTTACCAACGACAGCGACTTTTTCTCCGTTCTTATCAAGCAGCCAATTCACTGTTCCGTCTCCATTATCTATAGTCCAGTAATATCGGTTATCATCATCTAGTTCTATCCCGACTTTCGGTGTTAGACCATCCTGACCGTTTTGACCATCTTTACCGTCTTGTCCGTTTTCTCCTTTCTTTCCGTGATAAATAGTTGCGGGATTCCTTTTAGTAAAATAAATCTTATATCCTACTTCTTCTCCACCTTCTTGTATTGGTTCCACACTTGTCACAAAATCTTTCTCTTCGAGTGCCGATACAATAGATTGTAAAGCGGAAATATTGGTATTGACAGATTTCTGCCATTCTTCCAAAGTTTTCAAACGTGCCTCATGTTCCTCCGTTTGCTTCTTAAGATCGTCAATGTCGTCTTTATAGCATCCTGTAAACAATAATATTACAGGAAGAAGTAATAATAAATACTTTTTCATAGCTTTTAATTTTTAAAGGTTTATTAAATAATAAAATGAATTGTGCTTTTCTTGGAAGATACCCTAGAGAATAAATATAAGGTCAGGTCATTGATAACAACTAAATTGTGGTAACAAATTAAAAATGTTTATCTTATCCTAATTATGGTTTCGATTCGGGTTTCTGTCGAATCATTTTTTATTGCAGTAACATTTCCATTGCAATTTGTAAAATAAATCCGGTTTCCGTTATCGTAAAATCTATAAACCTTACAACCGTCATATTTGAAAAGATAGGAAATTCGACAATCACTATTATTTTCCGAATAATTGGTTGCTATAGGTCTCTGCACATTACTGCACGACGTTACCAGCGCTATGCTCAATTAAAGAATAGACAAAAAGTGTTTTCATAATAGAGTAAAAGGTTTTCTTATAATTATTTTATATATGTCCTACCGCCTGAACTACAGTTATTTCTTCGTTTGATTTCAATTTCAGTATATTATGTAAATCCGGTCTCTTGAAAGATGCCCTTGTAACACAACCTAAACCCGCTGAAGCGCAATAAAGATATACATTCTGAGTAATTGCCCCTGTATCGATGAATCCCGCTTCACGGTTCGATGCAATTGACATATCTGCCACATAAACCAGTGTTAATGCCGCTTTCTCCGATATATTAGGCTGTCCCAAAGAAGCTGTTAAATTATTGTCAGAAACCTGAAGTTTGAGTTTATTTTCTTTGGCATCGTACAGATAAGCACGGTCTTTCATCACGACGTAAACACTCATTTCCTGTTTGTTTTGTGATGTTGCGGAAGTTCTCTTATCAGGGCGGTTGAACCCGTGTGCGGCCCAAAGAAGATTTGAAAGAGTCTGCTGGTCTAATTCTTTTCCTGTATAATTACGATTCGACTGTCTGTCGCTCAAAGCTTCCATCAACGGCTTTCCTCCCGTTTTCACAGGCGCAGGCAGATTAATAGTAATATCCTGGGAATAAACTATTAAAGAGGAAATTAATAACAATGCAGCAATTAAAAATTGTTTCATGATTGTGTTGATTTTATGATTTACATTTTCACAAATGTAATTTTTTAATACGTAAATCTATGAAAACACTAAACACTTTTTACATTTTTTAGTTATATAATTTTACCATCTCATGTTAAATGATGCCTCAAAAGCTATCTTTGTATTTAAAATATATTTTACATGCCAATTAAATACTTCTATTTAGTTTTACTGTTTCTTGTATCTTCGGCCGGATTTCAAAATATGAAAGCGCAAACGGTACAGCTGTCGGATTCGTCCCAAATCAGTCTGTTGACGAATACCCCCTGGGACGGAGCAGTATATTCGCTGTTTGGGCATACAGCACTTAGAGTACAAGACTCCGCTAACAACCTCGATATTGCTTTTAATTACGGTTTGTTTGATTTTGACAGTCCCAACTTCATCTACCGCTTTGCAAAAGGTGAAACCGATTACGCAGTGGGATATGATTCTACAGATAGGTATATTTTTGCGTATAAAATGCGAGGTATCGGTATAACAGAGCAGGTTTTAAACCTGACGCAGGAAGAAAAGCAGAATTTATTTGAAGCTTTACTAATAAACAGCCTTCCGGAAAATAGGGTTTACCGATATAATTACTTTTACGATAATTGTTCGACGCGTCCCCGCGATATGGTTGAAAATAATATAGAAGGTACCATATCGTATAATCCGACAAATAAACAGCAGACTTATCGCGATCTGGTGCATGAATGCGTAAATTCCGAGCCGTGGGTAAAATTTGGTATTGATTTGGTTATCGGGGCGGATGCCGACAAAGTGATAACTGACCGTCAGAAAGATTTCCTTCCGGCCTATCTTATGAATGCTTATAGCGGTGCAAAAATCAAGAATACAGATGGTACCGAGAGAAATTTACTACAATCCGAGGATGTTATATTTCAGCAGGCAGATAAAACTTCTATAGATTCCTCTGTCAATCAACCTCTGATTTTCGGCATTATACTCTTGTTGATTGCCTGTTTGGTATCTTTTTTTTCAGTGAAAGGAAAAATAAAAACACTATCTAAACTTTTTGATTTCTTGCTCTTCTTTTCAGCGGGTATTGCAGGATGCGTTATTTTCTTTTTGATGTATTTTTCGGTGCATCCCTGTACGAACCCTAATTGGAATATTGTATGGCTGAATCCGCTTCAATTGATAATCGCATTTTTATTGTTAATAAAATTCTTCTCAAAAGTGGTGTACTGGTATCATTTTATTAACTTTGCGCTCTTGATAGTTTTTCTTTTGGCGTGGTTTTTGATTCCACAACAACTGGAAACCGCATTTATTCCCTATATTCTTGCATTGATAGCCAGATCAGGAACAAATGTCATATCATACAAGAGAAATCAGAACAAACGCATAGTTCAGTCCGCCGCGCGGATAAGATAAAGAATGATAAGAATAATTACATCGCTCGTAGCTGTACTTACAGTGGCTTCGTTGCAATCTCAAACAACTTTGAGAGAAACACCGAAATTGGTTATCGGCATTACGATAGACCAGTTGAGGGGCGATTACATAGAACTATTCCAAAAAACTTTTACAGAACGGGGCTTCAAAAGGTTATTAAACGAAGGTCTGGTATATCAGAACATGTCTTTTGATTTTCCTAACCTGAATGAAGCCAGTTCGATAGCAACTATATATACTGGAACTTTGCCGTTCAGGCATGGGATAACGGATAGTAAAATCTATCTTTCCAATAAAGGCATGGATGTTGCCATATTTCAGGACGATAAATTTCTGGGGAATTATACAAGTGACAAATTGTCTCCTGCCAGGCTGAATACAGGTACTATTACCGACGAATTAAAAACGGCATCGCAGGGAAATTCCGACATATATACCTTTGCACCTAATTCATTCCAGGCAATTGTTACTGCCGGACATTTTGGCGATGGTGCATATTGGGTGGAAGATTATACCGGTAAATGGGCTACCAGTACTTATTACAAGGATTTATACTGGACTGTAGAACAAGATAATAAGCGGAATGTATTTTCCAATCAGTCTTCTTCCTTAACATGGCAGCCGTTGCTGCCAGTCGAGCAGTACAATGCTTTTCCATACCGCGACCCATCGAAAATATTCAGTTATCAGTACGGTCAATACACGAATCCTTACCCATATCTGAAACAGTCGCCGTATGTAAATGAAAATATCACCCAGACAGCCCTGACGTTGTTGCAGAGGAATGAAATGGGAAAACGGATGTCTCCCGATTTTCTGGCATTAACTTATTATGCGGGAGATTATTCTTCCACTTCGAAAGGTGATTATTCGCTCGAAGTCCAGGATATATATGCCCGCTTGGACAGGGAGCTGGCTGCATTATTCGATCAGGTGGAAAAAACGGTAGGATTGCAAAATACATTGATATTTGTTACCTCTACCGGATATTATGATTCGAACAGCCGTTATCCTGATAATCTGAAAACAGAACCGGGAACATTTTATCCTAAGAGGTGTGAGGCTTTGCTCAACATGTACCTGATGGCTGTTTACGGCAAAGAGCAATGGGTAGAAAGATATCACAACAGGCAGATATACCTGAATCGGAAACTGATTGAGAGTAAAGGTATCAGCCTGGAAGAAATACAAAATAAAGCGGCAGAGTTTATCGTGCAGTTTACTGGGGTACAGGATGCTGTCACTTCCCTGCAATTATTGACCGGAAAGGCTTCTTCTGAAATGATGCCGTACCGCAATGCTCTCAATAAGGAGCAGTCGGGTGATATCTTTATGGAAATACAGCCCGGGTATCAGATTGTATATGAGGAAAATAACGGATCTCAGACTTCGACCAAAATACACCGTAGCGTAGCAATTACTTGTCCGGTGATATTTTTTGGAAACAATATTAAGCCCACGAAGGTTAAAAGGACTATCAGGGCGACTGAAATAGCACCTACAGTATGCCGTTTATTAAGAATACGGGCGCCGTATGCCGCAGATGATGAACCTTTACCGGAATTTCTATGATTTCCGGGTCTATTATCTGATAAAATATTATTAATAAGAAAAATAAAAACAAAATATATAAATGGGATTAAGTGAATTTATAACCAAATTGTTTGGTAACAAAGCATCGAGGGATGCAAAGGCTGTTAATCCGTATGTAGAAAAGATTATAGCTGCATATCCTGCCATTGAAGCTCTTTCGCACGATGGTTTGAGAGCTAAATCGGAAGAATTGAAACAGCGGGTACAGGATTATGTAGCTGAAGAAAAAGCGAAAGTAGCCGAACTTAAAGCCAGTGTAGAGCAGCTTGAAATAGACCAGCGTGAAGATGTATGGGCTCAGGTCGATAAACTGGAAAAGGAAATAACAGACAAATATGAAGTTATTCTGGATGAAATAATGCCTGAGGCATTTTCCGTAGTTAAGGAGACGGCCCGCCGTTTTACACAGAATGAAGAAATAGAGGTTACAGCCACAGATTTCGACCGGGAACTGGCTGAGACAAAAGATTTTGTCCGCATCGAAGGAGATAAAGCTGTCTACCAGAACCATTGGATGGCAGGAGGTAACGAGATCACATGGGATATGATTCATTACGATGTACAGCTGTTCGGCGGGGTTGTCCTGCATCAGGGTAAGATTGCCGAAATGGCTACAGGTGAGGGTAAAACACTTGTGGGAACGCTTCCTGTGTACTTGAATGCATTGACCGGAAACGGTGTGCATGTGGTTACGGTGAACGATTACCTGGCAAAACGTGACTCCGAATGGATGGGGCCAATTTACATGTTCAACGGTCTTTCCGTGGATTGTATAGACAGGCATCAACCTAACTCGGAAGGAAGACGTAAAGCATATCAGGCAGATATAACTTTCGGTACCAATAACGAATTCGGTTTCGATTACCTGCGTGATAATATGGCGGTAAGCCCTTCTGACCTTGTTCAGCGTAAGCACAATTATGCCATTGTCGATGAGGTCGACTCCGTATTGATTGATGATGCGCGTACACCGTTGATTATCTCAGGACCGGTTCCGAAAGGTGAAGATCAGCTTTTTGACGAATTCCGCCCCCGTGTGGAAATTATCGTAAAGGCTCAACGCGACCTATGTACCAAGCTTCTTGCCGAAGCAAAACGCAAAATGGCTTCTACAGACGAAAAAGAGCAGGAAGAAGGACGCTTGTTGCTTTTCCGTTCATTCAAAGGTATGCCCAAAAGCAAACCTCTTATCAAGTTTTTAAGTGAGCCGGGGATTAAATCGGCTATGCTGAAAACGGAAGAATATTATATCTCGGAACAGATGCGTAATATGCATATTGTTACCGATGAACTTTATTTTGTTATCGATGAAAAGAATAACAGCATTGAGCTGACCGATAAAGGTATCGAGCTGATAACCGGTAATTCTGACGATCCGCAGTTCTTTGTATTGCCCGATATAGGTGCGATGATGGCCGAGATAGAGAATATGCCTGTGGCAGATCAGGAAAAAGCAGAACGCAAAGATGAACTGATGCAGAATTACTCTGTCAAATCTGAGCGACTCCACACAGTAAATCAGCTTCTCAAAGCTTATACTTTATTCGAAAGAGACGATCAGTATGTGGTTATCGACAACAAGGTAATGATTGTCGATGAGCAGACAGGCCGTATAATGGACGGACGCCGTTACTCCGACGGGCTGCATCAGGCGATTGAATCGAAAGAACGTGTAAAGGTGGAAGCTGCTACCCAGACTTTCGCAACCATCACCTTACAGAACTATTTCCGTATGTACCATAAGCTTGCTGGTATGACCGGTACAGCCGAAACAGAAGCGGGAGAGCTTTGGTCGATTTATAAATTGGACGTAGTGGTTATCCCGACCAACAGGCCTATTGTCCGCAACGATATGAATGACCGCATCTATAAGACAAAACGTGAAAAATATAATGCGGTTATTCAGGAAATAGAAGACCTTGTATCTCAGGGAAGGCCTGTGCTTGTAGGTACGACATCCGTCGAGATATCGGAGTTGTTGAGCCGTATGCTTACCCAGCGTAAGATCAAGCATAATGTATTGAATGCGAAACTGCACCAGAAAGAAGCTGAGATTGTAGCTTTTGCAGGTCAGACCGGAATGGTGACGATAGCAACCAACATGGCAGGTCGTGGTACCGATATCAAGCTTTCTCCTGAGGTAAAAGCTGCAGGAGGTTTAGCTATCATCGGTACAGAAAGACATGAATCGCGTCGTGTAGATAGACAGTTACGTGGACGTGCCGGACGTCAGGGAGACCCGGGATCATCCGTGTTCTTTGTTTCTTTGGAAGACCAGTTGATGCGTCTTTTTGCTACAGAGCGTATTGCAGGACTGATGGACAAAATGGGATTCAAGGAAGGTGAAGTTCTCGAACACAATATGTTGAGTAAATCAGTAGAGCGTGCTCCGAACAAAGTCGAAGACAATAACTTTGGTATCCGTAAACGTCTTCTGGAATACGATGATGTGATGAATTCTCAACGCGAGGTTATCTATAAACGCCGCCGTAATGCCTTGATGGGTGAACGTATCGGTATAGATATAGCCAATATGCTGTATGATACATCCAATTCGATCGTAGAACAATACGTGGATTCGCAGGATTACGAAGGCTTGAAAATCGAAATGCTGCGTGTGCTGGCAATCGAGGCACCATTTGATGAAGCTGTTTTCAGAGCCAATAGAGCCGAAGCTTTGGTCGATATGGTATACGAACACGCTATCCAGAATTTCAAGCAGAGGATGGATCGTTTGACAGAAGTTGCTAATCCTGTGATTAAAGAAGTGTACGAGCACCAGGGAGAGAATTATGAAAATATACTTATCCCTATCACCGACGGCAAACGTATGTACCATATCACATGTAATTTGAAGGAAGCATACGAAAGCGGTTCGAAAGGTGTAATAAAAGATTTTGAAAAATCGGTGTTATTGATAACCATCGACGAAGAGTGGAAAGACCATCTGCGTGAAATGGATGATCTCCGCCATTCTGTTCAGAATGCCAGCTACGAGCAGAAAGACCCTCTTTTGATTTACAAACTGGAATCTTTCAACCTGTTCAAAACAATGGTAGATTCTGTTAACAAAAAAGCAGTATCTATATTGATGCGCGGACAGATACCTGTACGCCAGCCGGAACAAGTGCAGGAAGCCAGAGCCGAAATCAAGACGGATTACA
Source organism: Dysgonomonas sp. (assembly GCA_003523545.1). Classification (GTDB taxonomy): domain Bacteria; phylum Bacteroidota; class Bacteroidia; order Bacteroidales; family Dysgonomonadaceae; genus Dysgonomonas_A. The sequence continues at coordinate 4,583 of DQAM01000060.1, read as the reverse complement.
GCAAATACCGTACAGAGAAGGAAGATGCAGCTGAAGCCGGTAAAATACAGGAAGGCACCCCCAACCAGGCACCCCCTCAGTCTGAAAAACCGAAGATGGCTCCTATACGGGTCGAAAAGAAACTGGGACGCAATGATCCATGTTTCTGCGGAAGCGGTAAAAAATTCAAAAACTGCCACGGACGTGGTGAAGTCTGAAAAATAAGGTAAATAAAACATAAAGAAAGCAGGATGCTTATGTGTTAAAACAAAAACACAATAAGCATCTTGTTTTTTATATTTAAACCTGCTTATATTATATCACTTTGTGCCGATTAAATTTCTTAAATACAAGTTTTTTTCGTACCTTAGCGTGGTTTTATTTTAGGTAAAAACCACTGTTAATAAAAGATTTCAGGCGAACTAAAACAAAGTAAAACATATCTATAAAAATAATGATAGATCAAGAAGAAAAAGAGGATAGAATAATCCGGATTAACATTGAGGATGAAATGAAATCTGCCTACATCGATTACTCGATGTCGGTTATTGTTTCACGTGCGTTACCCGATGTAAGAGATGGTTTTAAACCCGTTCACCGCCGTATATTATACGGGATGAGTGAATTGGGTAATACTTCGAACAAACCATATAAAAAATCAGCGAGAATTGTCGGAGAGGTTTTAGGTAAATACCATCCCCATGGTGACTCTTCCGTATATTTTGCTATGGTGCGTATGGCTCAGGAGTGGAGCATGCGCTACATGCTGGTAGACGGCCAGGGAAATATGGGTAGTATCGACGGCGACAGCCCGGCTGCCATGCGTTATACTGAGGCCCGTCTAAGTAAACTGGCCGAGGAAGTGCTCAAAGACCTGGACAAGGATACTGTAGATATGCAGTTCAACTTTGACGACACATTGCAGGAACCGACTGTTATGCCTACACGGGTGCCGCTGCTTTTAGTCAATGGTGCTTCCGGTATTGCAGTCGGGATGGCTACCAATATGCCTCCTCACAACATGACAGAGGTCATAAACGGTATCATTGCATATATAGATACTCCCGAGATAGATATAGAAGGACTGATGGAGTATGTAAAAGCTCCTGATTTTCCGGGTGGCGGCTTCATATATGGCTACCAGGGTGTTCGTGATGCATTCGAAACCGGACGGGGACGTGTTATAATGCGCGGACGTGCGGAAATCGAAACAGAAGGTAATCATGAAAAAATTGTAGTAACAGAAATACCTTACCAGGTTAATAAAGCGGAACTTATTAAGCACATAGCTGATTTGGTTGGTGATAAGAAACTGGAAGGAATAAGTAATGTTAATGACGAATCGGACCGTCAGGGAATGCGCATCGTTGTCGATATCAAGCGCGATGCCAATGCCAATGTCGTACTTAATAAATTATATAAGCTGACAGCACTTCAAAGCTCGTTCAGTGTTAATAATATCGCTTTGGTTAACGGACGTCCGCGTACGCTTAATCTAAAGGATATGATATCCCTGTTCGTAGCACACCGTCAGGATGTAGTTATCCGCCGTACACAATTCGATCTAAGGAAGGCAGAAGAAAGAGCACATATCCTCGAAGGGTTGATTATTGCTTCTGATAATATAGATGAAGTAATTGCTATCATCAGAGGTTCTAAATCTCCTCAGGAAGCTATCGAAAGTTTGATCGAGCGCTTTAAGCTTACCGACGTACAGGCACGTGCTATCGTAGAAATGCGCCTGCGCCAGCTGACAGGACTCGAACAGGATAAATTACGTGCTGAATATGAAGAAATCAAGAAATTGATAGACTATTTGAACGAAATTCTGACTAATGATGAACTTCGTAAGAAAGTGATCAAAGACGAGCTGGAAGAAATAAAGGAAAAATATGGGGACGAACGCCGTACCGAAATTGTATATTCGGATGCGGAAATGAATCCCGAAGATTTTTATGCCAATGACGAAATGATTATAACCATTTCTCATATGGGATATATCAAACGTACTCCTTTATCCGAGTTTAGAGCGCAAAACCGCGGCGGAGTGGGAGCTAAGGCTTCTCAAACGCGCGAAGAAGACTTCGTAGAATACATATATCCAGCATCGATGCACAATTATATGTTATTCTTCACTCAGAAAGGAAGATGTTTCTGGCTTCGGGTATTTGACATACCGGAAGGAAGCAAAAACTCGAAAGGAAGAGCGATCCAGAATATGCTGAATATTGAATCTGATGATAAGGTGACGGCATTTATCCGTCTCCGCGGATTTAATGATACAGAGTTTATCAATAGCCATTACCTGGTATTCTGTACAAAACAGGGTGTTATCAAGAAAACTTCACTGGCCGCTTATTCAAGACCACGCCAGAATGGTGTTAATGCCATTACTATTCGTGAAGACGACAGGGTAATAGAAGTATTGATGACAGACGGAGACTCTGAAATATTGATGGCAAACCGCAATGGACGTGCTATCCGTTTCCACGAATCTAATGTTAGAGAAATGGGGCGTACAGCTACCGGAGTACGCGGTATGCGCATCGATGAAGATGGCCAGGATGAAGTAATCGGTATGATTGCTATGAAAAAAGATGCTCCGGAGGAAACAATTATGGTGGTTTCGGAGTTAGGATATGGTAAGCGTACACGATTGAACGATGAAGACGGGGAACCTGTTTATCGTATCACCAGTCGCGGAGGTAAGGGAGTCAAGACCATGAATATTACTGATAAAACAGGTAAATTGGTATCTATCAGTAATGTTACAGACGACAATGACTTGATGATAATCAACAAATCGGGAATAACCATCCGTGTTAAAGTGGCTGATTTGAGGATAATGGGACGGGCTACTCAAGGCGTAAGGCTGATTAATTTACGCAACGACGAGATAGCATCTGTTTGTAAAGTTATGTCGGATAAAGATGAAATGACAGAGGATATAGAGCAGGAAGATATTGATAATGATTTAAATATTGAAGACAATAATAATCAAGAACAATAATTAAAACCTAATAAAATGAAGAAAGTACTTTTAACAACGGGACTATGCATATTGGTTGCAATGTCATCGTTTGCACAAAAGAAAGCAGTTAAGGATGCTAGAAATGCAATGGGTAAAGAGCAATTTATGGAAGCACGTGAATTGATCAAGTCTGCTATGACGAATCCTGAAACAGCCAATGATCCTGAAACATGGAAAACTGCCGGGGATATAGAAAATAAATTCTATGAACAAGAGAATCTCAAGCAACTAACTCAGAAAGAATTCAAAGAAGCAGACATGTACAATGCACTTCTTAATTCATATGATCCTTACGTGAAAGCTGACGAATTGGGACAGCTTCCAGATGAAAAAGGTAAAATCAAAAATAAGGTTCGTAAAGATGTATCTGCTATAATGAGGGCAAATCACGGTGGATTTGTAAATGGTGGTATATATTTCAATAACGAGAAGCAATATGGCAAGGCTGCCGATTTCTTTGAAAAATATTGGTTGATACCTTCGTTACCGATGTTTGAAGATGATAAAAACGCATTTAATACAAATGATAGTACATTCCAGACTATCAAATATTATGCGGTAATCTGTGCTATCCAGGCTGAGCAGCACGATAGGGCAGTCACTATGTTGAAGAGGATTACCGAGGAACCATTTGTTGAAAACAGCACATATAAAGAAAGCGATGTATATGAGCTATTAGCCGCTGAATATGAGAATCTGAAAGATTCTGTTAACTTCTTGAATACATTGCAGGTAGCAGCTGAAAAATTTCCAGGAAATAAGTATTTTTTACCTAACCTGATCAACCAATATATAGTAAAAGGACAGTCTGACCGTGCAATAGAATATTTGGACAAAGCTATTAGAAATGATCCATCGGGATCTTGCGACCTTTATAGTGTGAAAGCGTCTTTATTCGCTGAGAAGAAAGACTTTACACAAGCGGAGGATGTATATAACACAGCGTTAGGTGCTGATCCTAACTGTGAAAGAGCTTTAGAAGGTTTAGCAGTGGCTTATATCGTACAGGCGCAGGAAATCAAAGACGAAGCTACTACTGTATCTACAGCTCAGGAAAGAGCTGCTTTAGATGACAGGGCAAAAGGTTTCTATCAGAAATCACTTCCATTATTGGAGAAATACAGGGATTTAGTAATGGCGAGAGAATCGGCTACGAATAATGATAAAAGACTGATGTATGCAAAACTTCAAAATGCATATTATAATCTGAATATGGAGAAAGAATTTGAAGAAGCTACTGCGGAATTAGAAAAATATTCCAATCAATAAGTTTCAATAAGGTGTAGTATTAAATTCAATATATGTGAAGCAGGAAATTAATTTTTCCTGCTTTTCTTTTTTTTCACAAAACTTATTTAAGTAAGATATCACATAAAAATTGAAATAACAGTGTTTGTTATATAATTACCATTATGTTTAATTGTATATTTTATAAATTATTCTAACTATCTAATTATCCCCTTTTCCTTGTCTCAACCTCAATAAAAATTAATTCTATCGATATAGTGTTAAATATTACTTATTGAAAAAAATCTAAAAAACGGGAACTTTTGCTTAACATTGTTGTTCAATA
>DQAM01000061.1 GCA_003523545.1 Dysgonomonas sp. | reverse complement strand
TAAGTAAAGTATCTACGTTCAATCGCTCTTTAAGTATCTTTTCAATAAATGCTTTTGCACTCAGCTCCGACATTTCTCTTGTAAAATCAAGTATTACGCAGTAATCTATTCCGGTTTCAGATAAACGTTTTACCTTCTCATCAAACCCACACAATAAGGCCGGTTGATAATCACTATTCAATACCAGACGCGGATGAACGGGAAAGGTTATAACCGCAGAAGGAAGGTTCAGGGTAGCTGCAACATCCTTCAGCTGTTCTATTAGATAGCAATGCCCCCGGTGCACTCCATCAAAAAAACCGATGGTCGCGACTAAGGGCTTATGCTCGGAGATATGTTTAGAATCTATTATCTGCACGACTAAGAAAAAGGAATTGTTTACTCAAATACTTTTCTCAAATCTTCGTCCTGATCTACAAGGTATGTTTTGAAACCCAGCCTGGAAGCTGCATCCAGATTAGATTGCCCGTCATCTAGGAATAAAGTTTCCTCCGGATTAATTCCTGTGCCTTCTATAACCGCATCGAACGATTCTTTAGAAGGCTTCGTATGTCCTATTTTGTAGGAGCAGAACATTTTATCAAAATAAGCGGATAAAGGTTCGCCGGTAGGAGAAAAATCTTTGGAATGTGCCCATTCCATTATAACCGGATTGGTATTACTTAATAGATATACTTTGTATTTTTTGCGTAATTCTTTTAACAATTCGAGTTTATAGGGAGCCACTTCCGTAATAAAAGCAAGCCATCCTGAATCTATATCCTTATCGGACATATCTTTTCCTGCCAGCTTACGTAATTCTTCATAAAACTTCTCACGGCTGATCGTACCTTCTTCCAAAGCCAGAAAAATTCCTTCCTGCCGGAATTCACCCAAATAGTCCTCTATATTATCAACTCCTATTTCTTTGAAACGTTTTACGGCATTATCCTTATTTATACTCATTATAACACCGCCCAGATCGAAAAGTAGATTTTTTATACCCGCCAAGTCTGCCATTATCGTATTTTTATGTAATTATGGTGCGAAGTTAAACATTTAACTTCAATAATATACAATATACCGCTATTTTACAGGAATTTCAACAAAGATGAAACAGAGGATAACTCGACTACCCTGCCCTCTATTTTAAGCAGTCCTTCTTCTGCCATTTTTTTAATTTCATTGGCTAATGCAGGACGGGAAACATTCAGGTACTCTGCCAGCTGGGTCTGGTTATGTTCCATTGTGATTTGTGAAGAATCCTTTTTCCTATCCAGCAGATAATAGCAAAAACGGCTTCTGATACTTTTATAAGAAAGTATTTTTAAGCGTCCTACTGTACAGGCTGTACAATTGCCCGTTATCCGCAGGAAGTTCTTCAATAATTCAGGATTGGAACTTATAAGACTAAAAGCAGATTCCTTGGTCGCCATAAATAAGACGCCATCCTCAACCACCGTAAACGTGGCGGGAAAAAGACCATGCTCATCGAAGAGGTGGGGTGTAGCGAAAGCACGAGGGGCCGACCAGGTTTTCTATCTTAACATTGTTTCCTGTAATATCCTCAATATTGACTTCGAGATTGCCTTTCAGAAGTATGTACATGTGCAGGCACGGGGTACCCTGTCGGATAATGACTTCCCCCTTATGGATATTACGGACGGTATAATCCAGTTTGTCCAGTAAATCTCTTTTAAATTCATCCGTAGTCCCCCTGAATAAAGGAATCCTATGAATAATATTTACCTGTTGCTCGGTAAGATTACACTGTTTATATTCCATACATATTAGCAGTTTGGGTTCGGTTATAGATAATTTCTTATAAATTCTCCTTATATCTATTCTGAAAAAATAAATCAGCCTTATCCTTTACCAAAGATAAAATTATTCATCGACTCTAACAAATCTGCATCTTTATTTAATAAATTAATTTATAATAATTCTATATTCATCTACAGAAAAGACACTCGATAAACCAACAGCCTTAAAAAAACAAATTATTCATAAAATAATTTTATCAGTTGGAATAAACATGTACACTATTCTGTGCCGCAGGAAGGTAATTTACGCCTATCCATGTAATCATAAGCAATATAAAAGATACAGGCAGCATCCACAATGTAAATTTTATGTAATGCTGTTTCTGCAAACGCATGTGTATATAAATCAGATATCCGGCCGAAGTGATAAAAGCCCAGGTTTCTTTAGGATCCCATGACCAATAATGTCCCCAGGCTTCTTTCGCCCAAACCGCACCCATCAGCATTCCTAAAATCAGGAAACCGAAACCGATATATACTACGTTATCCATAAGATTATACAGATTATTATCGAGCCTGTCTTTCTTCAGATTGACCAATTGTATAAAAGATGCGATCGTTGCTGCTCCCAGCATGGCATACGAAAGAATATATACGGTAACATGTGGTACAAACCAGTAGCTTTGTAATGCAGGCATGAGATTAGTCGAATGTATTTCCGGCTTAAAAATATTGATACATACAAAAACACAGGCTACCAGACAAGAGAAGGAAAGCAGCCAGTTATACTTCCAATGCCGGTACGTGATATAGCCCACTGCTGCCAGGAAAAAGGAGTACCAGAGGCGGGTTTCTCCGATTGTCCTTAAAGGCGGACGCTCCTGTCCGATCCAAAGCCCGACTATAAAAGCTGCAAAAATAATAATACCTGCGATCATTAATCCGTCTATAATCCACGATTTCCTGAATTTATAGATCAATGAACCTGCGCCGACCCAGCACAATACAGCCGGAATGGCAAACCAAAGATATTCATTCCAAGTCATTTTTCTCCTTTCTTTTTTTGTTTCCCGACCACAACAGACATATCGAACCTGCCGACAAAAGAATTATCCCGGCATATACCGGATACAGCCAGGGGTCATATACCAGTTCCATACTGCTGTAAGTAGACATCCTTCCGGCCTGATTGTCGTATCCGTACTGATAGATAGTCCAGTCCCCCATTTTATAAGACTTATTCACTTCCAGAATCGTATGAGCATTTTGTTCGTCTTTCGTGAATATATTTATATCCGAAAGAAACCGCTTAGGTTCAGGCTGGGTCATCACTACACAATACTGCGAGTCCAGAGGCAGTACCATATACAACTGTGAACTGTTGCCGCTGCATACCCATCCCTGAATTTCTTCTCCCGTCAGCTTATTTTTTGTTGTGATGAGCGCCGCAGGAGAAGCTCCCGGCATATGAACTTCCTGGTACGTACTGTCGCTGTTGCGGATAGCATCATGGATATAGTCTTTCACTATGATATCCCAATTGAATAAAGTACTTTCGGGCCTTTTCAAATCTATCTGATAATAATCAGGCTTATTTTCCGGCTGCGGCACTCCGGTCTCGCGATCTATTATGGCTAATTTAGGAGTATATACCTCCATATCGAAATCGTTCAGCTGTATAGCGATAGGCAGTTCGAGCACATCCCCGTTATCGCTGTACACACGCCATTCCACTTCTCCTTCCTGTACATGCATCACATAGCGCCTGATATCTGCCGCTCCCATGCCTGCCGCGAAAAGGAATACCCACAATCCGATATGATTGAGATAAAAGGCATAATCCTGTTTCCGGAAAGCAATCAACCTCCGTACAATCAAGCCACCTAACGACAATAATGCAAGAAAGTAAACAAGAACAAACGGCCAGGAAGTTGTAACCCGTGTAAATCCTAATATCGTGAATAGATCATGATCGTGAGGATTTACTTTCATTACCTGCGGTGTAAGCCCCATAACAAGTCCCAGCACCAACAAAGCACTTATGATTGTAACCGAAAAAGGCACACCCGAAAACCATTGGTAAAAAGCACTCTTACGGGTAAAGGAAAGTATTACCAGCAATATTACAATTGCAATACCTAAAACGATATTGACCGGAATCTGCAATAAAAAGAAGTCGAATTCCCCTATTGTGAGCTGCAATACGAATCCTATAATAACAATACCTAAAACAATAGCGATGCTTTCCCTATATCTCCAGGGAAACTGCCACATACTTCGTTTCTCTTTTTCCATCTGCATTTAGAACAATAAAAGTGCCCGGGAACTTGCCCGAACACCTTTATCTTTATGAAATTATCCACCTTATTATAAACTTGCTGTAACAAGCCTGCCCTCACTTTTTGCTTTTTCGATCCATTGCGGAACCACTGTCTTAATCCAGTTTTCTTTTTTATCTTTCAAAGTCTTCATATCCAGTCCGATGTATTCCTGAGCTTTATCTTTTGTGGAGATATCAGGCATTGGAACATCTGCCACACCCAGATTGAACAATACTTTTTGCAATTCAAGTTGCGCCTGCATAGTTCTATCGAGACTGTGTGCCAATATCCTTTGGTTTTCAACAGGAGCATGGAAAGATCCACCGTGAGAAGCTACAGAGAAATCCCACCGCCATTGAGCTTGTCTGATCAGCTGGAGGGATTGCTGCATCTGGCTTTCTGTTGCGCCATTATCCCATGCAGTTTTAGCCATAACATGAGCTTTTGCAAGTTCCTGCTCGATCCTGTTGCGTACTTCTATTGCTTTATCCTGATACTGGTAAACATAGTTTTTCAGATTTTCTTCACTGTCACGATGGCACACCTGGCACGTGTTAGCTACATTTTTAAGCGGGCTTACTATCTGGTGGTTGGAATATTTTATTCCGCCTTCCGACACATACGGCATGTGGCAATCGGCACAAGATAATCCACGTTGATAATGAGGCCCCATCATAAATAATTCATAATCCGGATGCTGAGCTTTCAGCATAGGAGCTTTACTCAAAGCATGTGTCCAGTCTGTGAAACCTGCTTCGTCATAATATTTTTCCATATCTTCTACGGTGAAACCGCCGTCCCAGGGGAAAGTAAGATATTTATCATCACCTTTGAAATGATACTCTACGTGGCATTGCGCACAAACCAATGAACGCATTTCCTGCGGGGTAGCTTCCGTTATGTCCCTTCCCTGACGTTCGAACGCTTCGATAAGCGCGGGACGTGTGATGGTCAGATTCATAGTAACCGGGTCGTGGCAATCGGCACATCCGATCGGATTTACAACTTCGTCTCCCCATTGGCTCCATGGAGCTTTATAATAATTCGCAATGCCTTTTTCGTGCATCAAACGCGGTACATCGGGACTTTTACATGTCCAGCATGTTCCCGGCTGCATATCGCCTTCTCCATTCCCGGGAGTACCCGTACGCAATGTATTGCGCATATCTTCAATGGCATGCATATGTCCGCGCGGCGCAGAATAGTCACGGGAAAATGCGTATCCCGCCCAAAGCACCACCATCTCGGGACGCTGCTCTAGTACGTCATCAAACATATTACCTAAATGCTTGCTCCTGAAATCCATATTCTGGGTCATCTTCCAGGTATTATATTCTCTCGGGTAATTCTCTCCCCATATCTCGTTACGGGGTTCTATGCCTGTAATGTCTACTTTCTTGTTATTGTACAAGGTAGCAATCTCGGCGCGCCGCTCTGTTATAGATGCAGCCAACAAACCCAACATAAATACTCCAACCATGACAACAAGGAATATAGCCCAGCCGATAATTGGTTTCCGTTTAATTGTTTCTGCTAATTTCATGGACATATAATTTATCTGTTTTTAATTTTCATTTTTCATACTTCTTTTCAACCACTCGGGAACCGGAGACTCCGGCAAAGGCACAATGGCATTGGGCGACGACGACAGACCGCTTATATCGGTGTGCGGTACCTGTGTGTGGCAATCCCAGCAGGCTTTTCCTTTCCCTTCTTTTACGTCGCAATAAGATATCATTCCCGTTTTCACAAATTCTGTATTCAACTGCGTATGGCAGCGTATACAGTTATCCATAATAACCCCGTAACTGTCATCACGCGGTCTTATTGCCTGGGGCTCTCCTTTGATGGTAAATATAGCTGCATGATACAGGCCGTCTTTTGCTTTAAAAGCATACTGGTTCACTACATTGTCGTGCGGGACATGGCAGTCGTTGCACGTCGCCCAGACAGCATGCGAACTATGATTCCACGACTGGTAATAGGGTGTCATGATATGACAGTTGATACACGCAGCAGGGTCATCCGAAAGATACGAGTAGGCCCTCGACATATATACGGTGTATATTCCCAAGCCCACAATTAATCCGCTAACAATAAATATCGGCAGTATAAATTGGTTGGGAATATGGCTCAGGAGTTTTTTCATCAGCTTTTAGTTTATTCATTCAAATTAATCAAAATGCAATCTGCAACTGGGCTGTTACAGCATTAGAATTTTCGGCTCCCCACTTATTCGAATAGTCCGAATAAGTGTAGTTGAGTTGTACACGGCATTGAGTATAAAAATAATAATTTATTCCTAAAGTATAATCAACCACCTCGCTATTTACGTCTTTATTTCTATTGTAATAATCTACTTTTCCCAAAACATTCAATTTCTGGGGCAGCAGATAATACATTCCCAGTCCGTAAACACCTTCTTTCTTTATTCCTCCGTCATTCCCGTTTATCCACTCGGCACGGGCATTGAAACGGTCCGATTTGTAGTCGGCACTCAGATACCACCTGTTGCGTACATGATCGGAAACAGCATCAGCACCGGCCATCAGGTAAGTAGCCTGACCAAAATAAGCACCTCCTCCTATTCGTAATCCCATAACCGGCTGGAATAATAACATTCCGGCAAAATCTTTTGTATTATTCACTTCGCTTGTAGTAACTCCGGTACCCTGAAATACACCTAATGAATATTGTATCAGATTATGTCCCGACATAGGAACTAATTCGCCCGAAGCCATAATACCGGCATCGCGTCCGAAGTTATTTTTACCGTTCTGCAATCTCAACACATCGTCGGTTCCGGCATATCCCACCAGATTAGATATGGTTCTCGAATAACCGGTAGTTTCGAGAGTGGCAGGAACAAGCTGGCTCTCCAGAGTGAAAGGGCTTTTAAATTGTCCGGCTTTCAGATTAAATTCTTTGGCGGCAGTCCATTCGCCCCAGAATTCCTGTACAGAGGGATTTACCAACTCAAGTATAAATCCATAACGAAACGAATCGTTCAACTTCCCGTTAACGATAAGGAAAAGGTTTTTTGCTTTAAAATCGTGATGAATGCGGTTCACATCCGAATACGTGTATGCTATCTGGCCGTTCCCACCCATCTGAAAATAAGGTGAATTGAAGAAATTCCTCACTTTTTCCACTTTAGCAGGCAAAGCTTTTTGCTGTCCGGCTGTGGATGACTTTCTGAGTTCTTCCGCCTCGGAGGCAGTAAGCACATTCTTCTCTACCAGTTTATTCAAAAGATCCTCCGTATTTTGTGCACTGATGAAACTTATCGACAAGCACATAGCAGCAAAAAGAATTATTTTTTTCATTTTAATCCGGCATTAGACAGTTCTCAAAATCATTTTACTTACAAAAATTGTAAAAATCGAATAAAAAAAGTGTAATAATTATTACACTTGATTAAATAAATGGGATAAAAACAATCCTATATACATAAAATATTTACCTTATAATACCTAGTATTTAGCCGGGATATAACCGATAAGCTTTT
>DQAM01000064.1 GCA_003523545.1 Dysgonomonas sp. | reverse complement strand
GGATATCAGCATGTATTCGGTAAAGCAGAAGACGGTGTAGGTACTCAAAATAGTATTATTCCCCGTGTAGGTTTACAGTTTGACTTTCGTCTGAATGATGATCTAAGTGTTAACTTAGAAGCAATTGGTAATCTTATGCCGGATAGATTTAATGGAAATGAAGGTGGTAAAAAATATGATGCTGCGGCAAACGTAATGTTAGGTTTAACTTACCGCTTCAATAAAGGTGGTTTTGAATTGGTAGATGTAGCAGATCCAAGATTAATTGCTTCATTGAACGATCAAATAAACCAGCAAAGATCTCAATTAAGCGATAAAGACAGAGAACTCGATCGCCTAAGAGCAGAATTAGCTAAAAAACCAACTCAACCTCAGGTGATAAAAGAAGTGAAAGAGGAAACTGAAGTAATCCTTAATGCAGTAGTTGTATTTAAGATTGGTAGTGCCAAGCTTCAAGACAATCAGGAAATCAATATTTATAATGCTGCAAAATCTTTACAAGATAATCCTAATGTAAATATAACAGTTACAGGATATGCTGATAAAGCTACAGGTACTGCCGCAATTAACCAAAGATTGTCTGAACAACGTGCACAAGCTGTATTTGATGTATTAACTAAAAAGTATGGTATAGCTCCTAGCCGTATTACAACTGAAGCTAGTGGTGATAGGGAACAACCATTCCAAATCGATGCATGGAATCGCGTAGTAATCTTCAGAGCTAAAGAAATATAAACAAATAAATAGGATTAATAGTCGGAAGAAAATCTTCCGACTATTTTTTTATATACTAATTTTTTACTTCATTAACTAGCCGTATAATCTAATACCTCTAATGGGAATTTTTAAATAATTTATTAAGATTTTTCTTTCTAATATACAATCTCACTTTATATAACTTTTATAAAAATTAGATGTAATGAATCTTAAAAATAAATGATTCAATTGAAATCTTTTAAAATTTATATTTAGAAGTATATTCAATCTATATTTTTACACTTATTTACATCCATAAACAAATATTATAATTACACAAGTTTTAGCACACCTCAAGAAATTGTAGGTAAATAGCCAAAATAGTAAACAGATAAGTAATACGTATAAAATTTCTCTAATTCATCTTTTTAAAAAAATATTAATTTATACTACACACCAAATTAATTATATCAAGAAACTCTATTGATATTGATTTCTAAGCATATAACTTTTAACATTGTGTCGTAAACAACAACTTTTAAAAGAATAGAGAAAATGAGGAAAACTATGTTAGCTGCAGCAGCTACTTTGTTGATGCTGCCTGTATTTTCGCAAGAAAAAGCTTTAAAAAACTACGGTTTTGGTGATAATTGGTTCTTTCAAGGGCAGATAGGAGGCTCATATACTTTTAGTGATGGGCATTATATCCCGGATTTCCTTGATAGGGTGAGCCCACATTTAGCACTTTCTGTGGGTAAGAATTTTAGTCCCGAAACGGCTGTACGATTGCAATTGGCAGGCTGGGAATCTAAAAACTACAAATTAAAGACTACCAATGATGAATTTAAAGTAAATTACATGCAGGTGAACTTGGATGGGTTACTGAATTTCATGACGTTATTTACCCCTTATGAAGGTGATAAAACTTTTAACTTGTATGGAATTGCTGGTGTAGGATATCAGCATGTATTCGGTAAAGCAAAAGACGGCGTAGGCACGCAAAACACTATAGTGCCACGTCTCGGTTTGCAATTTGACTTTCGCCTTAATAACGATCTAAGCTTAAATCTGGAAGCTATCACAAGTTTTATGCCTGACAAGTTTAACGGAATAGTTCTCGGACGAAAGTATGATGTAACTGCGAATTTGATGTTAGGTCTCACTTACCGTTTTGGCAAACATTTTGAATTGGTAGATGTAGCAGATCCTAAATTGATTGCATCATTGAATGACCAAATAAATCAACAAAGATCCCAAATGGACGAGAAGGACATAGAACTGGATCGTTTAAGAGCGGAACTGGCTAAAAAACCGGTACAATCAACCATTATCAAAGAAGTAAAGGAAGAAACAGAAGTATTACTCAATGCAGTGGTTGTATTTAAGATTGGTAGTGCAAAATTACAGGATAATCAGGAAATCAATATCTATAACGCAGCTAAATACCTGCAAGATAATCCCGGAGTAAATATTACAGTCACAGGGTATGCTGATAAAGCTACTGGTACTGCCGCAATTAACCAAAGATTATCAGAACAACGGGCACAAGCCGTATTTGATATATTAACTAAAAAATATGGCATAGCTTCTTCCCGTATTACAACAGAAGCCAGTGGAGATCGTGAGCAACCATTCCATATTAACGAATGGAACCGTGTAGTTATATTTAGAGCCAAATGATAAAATAACTTTCATACTATAAATAAGAACGGGCATATAATATATGCCCGTTCTTTATGATAAAAATCAATAATAGATTGGCTAATTTATAAAAATATCATATCTTTGCACTCGCTTTAAAGAAGCAAACAGGTCGATTCGCTAGCTCAGTAGGTAGAGCACATCCCTTTTAAGGATGGGGTCCTGGGTTCGAACCCCAGGCGGATCACTAGGCGAACCGAACCTTCGGGGACAGTTCAAAGCCAAAGACACAGAAAAGTCTTCTAAACTAATGTTTTAGAAGACTTTTTTTATTGACTAATCTTCCAAAGGAGACTTCGCCAAGACATAAAAAAGACTTCAAAAAACCGAAAACAACTACTAAATCGCTACTACTTTAGTTTTGAGTAATAATAGTAGTTGTTTTTGAATAAAAACTCTCATT
>DQAM01000063.1 GCA_003523545.1 Dysgonomonas sp. | reverse complement strand
ACGGCGAAATGGAAGTGGCGAATCATCATTATCCGGGTCCCGACGGGCCTGATAAATACAGAAATAGTAAGCGTCCGGTTGTTTTCGACGAGTTCTGCCATCTTAATTCATATAACAGATTCGAACTCTCAGCAGACCCAGGCATACGGAATATGTGGGGCGTTCTCCTCAACCGGATGTGGAACGATATGTATTACAGCCAGGGCGTTCTTGGCGGAGCTTTGTGGGCAGGTATCGACGATACGTTTTTCTTGCCGGATGGAGGAGCAGTCGGTTATGGCACATGGGGACCGATAGACGGCTGGAGACGTCCAAAACCTGAATACTGGAATGTTAAAAAGGCTTTTAGTCCGGTGCGCATCCATCAGAAAGGAAATATGAACCAACAAGGTGCGGTATATTTTGATGTTGAAAACAGGCATAATTTCACCAACCTGTCGGAATGTAAGTTCATCTGGAAATCGGGGACGAATAAAGGTGCAGTTAGTGTTGACCTGGAAGCACGGAAAAATGGGACATTTAAGATTTCCCTTCCCGAATCAGCCGGGAGAAATGAGGAGTTATATTTATCTGTCGCTTCTCCGCTCGGATATATTATCGATGAATATAATTTTCAGATTTTACCGGATTTCATTGAAAGAAGAGAGGAGCGTAAAAGCGAATTGATAGTAAAGGAATCGGCGGATGAAATCAATATAAATATTGGCAAAACCCGGATTCGATTTGATAAATTGAACGGATTGCTCAATATTTATGATAATAAAAATAAGATACTGATGAATTCTTCTCCTACCCTGATGGTTCTCCCTCTAAATTCGGAAGGTCGCGGAATTCAAATGCTGGGTAATGATTTGAATTTCGAGCCTTATACTCCTGTTTGTGCAGATTGGATTTGTGAATCTGTAGAATGGAATAGAACAGAAGATAGTTTTCAAATCAAGGTGAAGGGTAAATACAAAGAAGCAGAAGGGAGTTTGGCCTATGAAATAAATAACAATAGTACACTATCCGTTTCATACGATTTCACAGTTCTTGAAGATGTCAATCCGCGACAAACCGGGCTGGTATTTAATCTCGACGAAACTTTTACAAATCTGTCCTGGAAACGAAAGGGTTATTGGAACGTGTATCCCGAAAATCATCTCGGTTCATTGACTGGTACAGTCGAAGCTTATAATGAAAAAATCCCTGTTTCCGGTTCGGCAGGACCTGATAAACAACCTGAATGCGAATGGTCATTCGACCAGAATAAAGCCGGTATCAATTTATTCCGGTCTACCAAAGAGAATATATATAACGGCTCTTTATCAAATAAAGCAGGTAATAAGATAAGTGTAATCTCGAACGGACAACAGCATCTGAGGACATGGGTTGATACGGATAACAACCATATAAAAATGCTGGTAGCGGACTACAATAACGCAGGACGCGAAGGTTATTTATCATCACATTCACAAAAAGATTACAAAGCACTCAAAAAAGGCGATAAAATAAGCGGTACTATTGTTTTAAAGACAGATAATCAATAGTTTTATTGTTTATAAACATTTATAGCCTCAAATCAATAATTCATATGAGATTATATTTTTTAAATATGCATCCAAGAATACAATTTAAACCCATCGAGACGCTGGCAGTTGTTACTGCTTGTATTTTATTGACGGCCTGCTCGCAAAAAAAGCAAACGCCGGAGCAGGCACTGGCAGAACAGATTCGTTCGGACATCAATCTGCAAATCGTTGACAGCATGGCCCGGAGCATTATCAGGGAAGGATTTAATGCCGGGAGCGGTTATTCCCAGATATGGGCCCGGGATATGAATACATTCATAGAAACAGCAGTGGAAGAAACCCCTAAAGATGAAATCAAAGGTGCTATACTTCTTTTTTTTCGCTTACAGCAGAAAAACGGGGAAATGGTCGACGGCTATGTGCTGAAAGAAGACTTTACGTGGAATGACGACACACCATATTACTCTGACGCTGCGCCGAATCATGTCGGATTCAAGAATACAGTTGAAACGGATCAGGAATCATCATTAATCCAGATAGTAGGAAAATACATTCAAAAAACAGGAGACTCGTCCATTTTAGAAGAAGAAATTGCAGGATTATCGGTACTGGAACGTATGGAAATGATGGTAGATTATCTTTTACGAGAAAGATTTAACAAAGAGTACGGACTGCTGTGGGGTGCAATGACAGCTGACTGGGGAGATGTACAGCCCCATGATGATTTCGGTTGCGACTGGAGCGAATTGTCCCATGAAGCAATAGATGTTTACGATAACGCCATGTTTATTATCGCTTTAAATTATTTGCAGGAAATGACTGCTGATAACGCTAAAAAACAGAAATGGCAGAAGCTAAGTAAAAATATAGCTCAAAATACCAGAAAACATCTATGGGACTCAGAACGTCAAAAATTCATACCTCATATTTATCCCGGAGACTCACCTATACCTGAAGGGTTTAATGAAAACGATATCCATTATCATGGAGGAACAGCTGTTGCTATCGAGGCAGGATTATTATCAAAAGAGGAAATCGCAGTAGTGAATAAGCAAATGCTTGAGAATGTGAAGAAATCGGGCATGCCCAGTATTGGTTTAACTTTATACCCGGCTTATCCGGCAGATTTCTTTCGTGGAGGTATGGCAAAGCCTTATGTCTATCAGAACGGAGGTGATTGGACCTGGTTTGGAGGACGTATGATACAGCAATTAATTGCAAATGGTTTTGTGGATGAGGCATACGATGAGATCCAGCCTATGATTGAGAGGGCGGTTAAGAATAACGGCTTTTACGAATGGTACGGCATGGGGAATGTGCCGGGCGGTTCCGGCAAGTTTAAAGGTTCTGCGGGTACTCTTTCTAAAGCTGTTGGTATGTTTAAGGAATGGACAGACCAGGAGGCTTTGGATTATTAAATTTGTTTTTGAATGCTGACAATCTAGAAAGAAAAAAGTCCTACAATCTATAATTTGTGGGACTTGTCTAATTTTTATCCGGTTGGTTAAAAATTTTCTGCGGAAGCGGTTCCTTGAGTTAGAAGATTATCCAAAGCATCCATGGCAACACTTAATGTATCAATATCTAATGCTCCGAATCCTTCATCTATAAATAATGATTCTATCTTCATCCGATTAGAGGATAAAGAAGATAATCCCAAAGCAAGAGCTAAGGATATTAAAAAGGATTCACCACCAGAAAGAGAATGAACCGTTCGGACTTTACCTAGCATATCATTGTCTATAACCTGTAAAGCCAATGTTGCTGAAATCTTTTCAAGCTTATATCTTTTCGTTAATTCCTTAAGATGTTTATTTGCGTAAGATAATAGTACATCCAAGGTATAACCTTGTGCTATAGTTTTAAATTTATAGCCAGAAGCTGAACCTAACAAATCATTTAATTTATTCCAGTTATTATATAATTCCGTTTTTTCATTTAGTTCTTTCTCAAATTCTCTTATCTGTTCTTTACTTCTTTAATAAGTTAAAAGAGATACATTAATTTGATTCAGCTTTTATGTTATTCGATAAAAATGAATATCCTATTATTGATGAACAAAATTCAGGGAAGCGCGTATTATATAGCTGGAGGTAGCATATGCATTAAAATATACTTTCTATTTTTGTTGTAAACCATTTACCATTTAATCGATTGCTAAGATTTGCATGCCTTCGGTTAATTCGTATTCTTGATCTTTCCAAATAAATACTCCAGTAGTATTTTTAGGTAAATCTATACTTGCTGTGAAAGTACCTGTTTCTGATAATTTATAGCTTACGCTTATAGATCCTTCCGGATGGGGCATACTTCCCGAAACCTCTTTCAACATAGATAATGACGGAGCGATACGAATTCTTCTAAAACCGGGGCTGTCACTATCTATACCTAGTACGATACGATAAAATTCTATATTGGGGCTGGCTCCCCATGCATGGCAATCTGAGCGGGAAGGCTCAGGTTGTTCAGCCCATGTGGTAAGCCCTAAAGATAGCTGGTCTTTCCAAATCTGAAGATTATTTAGAAACAAGTCTCCCATTCCTGACTTTTTTAAAGCCTGATGGAGATAGTACCTAAAATAAATAGTGGCCTGAGTAAGTGATTTATCATTTAACAACTTTATCATCAAATTGGCTGCCTCATCTCCTTCTATGATTTTTGCTAAAATAGCCAAAGTGTTTACATGTTGAGAATAATTCCTGTGATCGTGGGTATCGGCAAATAATTCACGGCTGGCATTCCAATATTTTGAGTTGAAAGTCCGGCGTATATTAGATGATATATCTTGGTAGTGTTTTGCCATTGATTTCATGCCAAAGGAGTCTTCCATTTGTGCGGCAGATTCTAATGCAATTATATACAATAAATCCTGAAAGGCTGAATTCCCCTCTTTTTCACGTATTGGTTCTCCTGTAGGGAATCCATTACTCCAATCTGCAAAGAACCAGTATGGAACATAGTTTAGGCTGTAATCGTCCTTGAGCCATTGCTCATACCATGCAAGAATGCCTCTATAAGCAGGGAGCAACGATTTAAGATATGTTTCATCTCCTCTGTACATCCAATAGTCATGTCCTGAACATATCCACCACAAAGAGAAAGAGGAAATGAACTGGTGTAATCCAGATGGATAGCGGCTCATTGTTATACCATCAGCTATAATAGATTGACGGCCTTGCTCCAATGCATATTTTACCATATAGTTATCGTGGGTATTATACATTGTGACCATAGCTTGTATACGGGCATCGCCAAAATATTGCAATTGTTCGTAATAAGGGCAATCCATATAGGTTTCGTTTGCACATAAGCGGGCAGTCCGCCATCCTACGTCAAGGATCTTACTAAGATATTCATTTTCGGGAGCTGAAAAAGAAGATTTATTTTCAAAAGGATATCTAGAAGTTGTTCCATATATATCTTCAAAAATTAATGGTTCATCACCGGTAGTTATAGAAAGGTTAATATAACGCCATGTTCGCCACCACAGCGTAGTGATATTTCTATTGTTACCACCATCGGCTATAATTTTATCCTGATAACCTATGAATTTTTTTCCGGTTACTTCATCTCTGTTGCCTTTCGCTGCAGTCTTCTCATCAGTATATAGAGATTCTGCATATCCAATCTCGATTTCGGAGTTTTTACCTTTGCTCAACATAATAGATAAATAACCTGTTGTAAGGTGTTTATTATCTAATAAGATTTGGACTTTACTATTAGCTGGTATAATGAATGATTTTCTTTTAGAGGGAAAATTTTCATCACATCTTATTCCTTCTTGATGTCTGACAGACGAAAGACGCTCTACTTCCATTTCCATTGGGGGGATAGGGCTAGGTACCAATAAGCGGCCGGGATAATCTTGCCCGCCTTTCATGGCTCCTGTTATGTCTTGATGAGCGTCGATCCATTCAGAATCATCGTATTCAGGCTGCTCCCATCCCCACAAGTAGTCTTTAGCTTCTAGTTGTTCTCCTGAGCCTGCTGCATAATACCCAATTACAGGCTTGTTCCATGGAGAGTACGCATTATTTCTGGTACATTTCCATGAAGAATTGGTATTTACTATTTCTTCTTTGTCAGTATTTCCCTGAAGTATAAATCCTGTTTGCTTAAAACTGATTTGAGCTAGGGGGCTATGTTCTGCGAAATTCCAAACAACTGCAGCAATCGTGTTTTTACCTTTTTTTAGGTAGGGAGCTAAATCAACGGTTTCGAAATTCCAGTTATAAATGTCTCCCCGGGCCGGGCCTAAGGAAATTAATTGGCCGTTGATATAGAGTTTGTATCGGTTATCGGCAGAAACATGAACGATAAATTTTTCCGTAAAATCACTCAATTCTATTGTTTTTCGGAAATGATAAACTCCATAAACATTTACAGGTTCGTTGGGTAAAGATATCCAATAAGCCGGCCATCGTCCATTGTATAAACGAGAATCAATCTCAGACTGACGATAACCGTCCAATCTAATCTGTGCAAATGATGAGTTACATAACAAGTATAGAAATATTATCAACAGGCGTATTTTCATATGGGTATTATATTAAATGGTATTTAATCAGGGTTAATTCCTAAGAGACAGTTTTTACTATTTAGCTAGTTGTTTGTTTATATCTAATAACCACGATTTCAATAGAAAAAGCATCTGTTCATTATATTTGAAATCTTTATTCATGCCCCAACCATGCCCACCCTCGGGGAAAATATACATGGAGGCGAGTATGTTGTTATTTTTCAAGCTATTGTAATATTCTATACTATTCTGAGGTAATACTACATCGTCATCATCACTTAGTAATAGTATAGTAGGAGGAGTATTTGCATTCACCTGCTTTTCGTTAGAATATATGTAGACATCACTTGAGGATGGATTATTTCCCAATAAATTAGATTTGGATCCTCCATGTGTAGACAGGCTCATCGTAATAACCGGATAGAACAATATGGAAAAATCAGGCCGGGTATTTATACCTGTTGTAGAAAAATGGGTGGAAGCTGTGGATGCTAAATGCCCTCCTGCAGAAAAGCCTGCAATTCCTATATTTTCAGGATTAATATTCATTTCTTTTGCATTTTCCCTCACATAACGAATAGCCTGCCATGCATCATCCAAAGGGATTTCTTTATGTTTATTAGGCATGCGGTATTTAAGTACCACAGCATTTATCCCCAACGTATTGAGCCATTGAGCGAACTCACGACCTTCGTGCGAGAAGGCTAACCCGGCATATGCGCCTCCCGGACAAATGATTACACACATTCCTGTATTGTTAGACTTGGGTGCAGAATAAACGACTAATTTAGCTGTGGAGACATCTGTGATCCACCATCCATCCCTTTCCGATATTTCGGGGGTAGTAATTCCATTATTAGTCGGTGGTGAATTTTTCCATAAATCTATTTCATGTTGAGCTATTGTTTTCATAGAAAAAACAGATAAGAATATTATTGTTATTAATACTTTGTGTACCATTATTTTCATCGTTAATATTGTTATTTCAACTTTCATTTTTATAAATTCACTTTGATAGATGTAGATGTACCTTTTTTGTCACCATCAGGCAGCTTTATCTCATGGCGTTTATTATTGATGCTTATTTCAACCTTATCTAATGTTTGTGCCGGATCAGATACATTTATATTTGCAGTGTTCTTTTCTGGTTTTATCATGAAAAGTCCCGGGCTTTCCGTTTCAAAATATATTTCTTCGTTCAGTTTTACTTTTATATCACCATAAGAAACTATATAAGATATATTTTTATCTGTTAATGTAACAGCCTGTAATTCATTCGAATTGCTTAATATTTTTATTGTCCCTATATCAAAATCAAGAACCTGCTTTTTGCTTGCATCCGGAATGATAATATACTCATAACTAGAGTTGTTCGGATTAATACCATGATCCAGCCACAATGATGCGACATTACAATTTTCGATAATGCTATCCGGATATATATTCATTATTTCATTCCATCTTCCTACCCTGTTTTCTACAGAAGCTTTGATTTTCTGTCCTTCTAATACAATGTACCCTGTTTTATCATGATAGAATCGCACATCTGGAGAATTTTCTATTTCAGTTTTGGCTATTTTTTTCGATACTTTATTTTCTAATTGAAGAAAATCGCCTTTTTGTAACTTCTGTTCAATTGACGTAGTTACCACACATCCGCTATCGGACCGGATTCCGGTACCTAAACAAAGTATATAATCATCTGTAAATATCCATGCCTTATGTGCTTCCAATCCATCCCGGTTCAAATGCATTGCAGTTAGTCCCGTACTCCCGTCATTAACATTCCCTACAAAAGAGCTTTTATTTTTATAAGAGCTCCATGTTAAGGATTTCATAGGGGACTTGGTTTCGTAAGATGTAATGCCAGGTAGCTTACGCCAATCCCAACAAGGGAAAATGTCATAATATTCATCGCCATCGCGATAGATATAGGTAACTCCGTCTGCTGTATAATATCCTTTCAGATTATCTCCATTGCCTGACTCTCCACCGATAATTCTGGTTGAAGCCATCTTTACCGATGCCATCCAGCGTGGTCGCCGTTGTATTGTATAATCTGATTGCCAAAAGTGATATAACCCGGTTTTGTTCTCCGATAAAGAGTTTTTTACCAGATTACTTTCTATTAATGATCTATATCGGCTTTTATTTTTTTGATCTGCAACACTCAGAATAATAGCGGAAAGAATAACTTCAAAAGCCTTCTCTGATTGGGCTTTTCTTACATATTGCCTATTTATGGAATTGACATCCATATATCCGTTCCAGAGTATGCGATGGTATCCTTCACAAACCAAATTACAGATAATATCCATCTGGCACTGCTCAAAGGCCAGAGATGTACCGTTAAATACTTCTGACCATAAAGCCATCCCTGAAATAAAAGACAAGCCATAATTGCCGAACTGCTGTTGTGCTCCATGTTGATGAAAGCTATTATCTGCTTTTATGCCCTCCATGCGGTCATTCCTTATTTCGGAAGAAATACTATCCCTTGCCATTTTGACCAATTCAGGATTATTTTCAAGCAATCCTCTCATCAGCACATTACCGGCAAGCCAGACTTTATTCTGTCCGGTATATTTTATGGTGGCTCTTTTCATTACTTCAATCCCTTTTTCCCTTTCATAAGGAGTCAGACAATCTTCGAACAAAAGTAATACTGCACCCATAACTTTGGGTATACCTATTTCATTATACCACCAATTAGAAGATTTTAAGTCCATCTTAAACCAAAAAGAAAACGCTTGATGAATAATTTTCTCCATTTCATCAGATTGGTAATACCGGGATTTTTTCGTTTTATATGCTTTGGCTAGTAC
>DQAM01000223.1 GCA_003523545.1 Dysgonomonas sp. | reverse complement strand
TATCTAAAGAGCATGCAAAACACTATATTTGGGGTTCTAAATGTGATAGTTGGGTATTTGTAGATAAAGAGAATCTTTCGGTTAAATTAGAATGTATGCCTCCTGATACAAAAGAGAATATACATTATCATACAAAAGCATTGCAGTTTTTTTATATACTCAAAGGTGAGGCAATCTTCCACATTCATGAAAATGAAGTGAATATTAGAGCTCAAGAAGGAATATTAATTTCTCCTCAAACAATCCATTTTATAGAAAATAGAAGTAATGAGAGGATTGATTTTTTAGTTATTTCCCAGCCAACAACAAACAATGACAGGTTTTCGGTCAATAGAAACATACAGACTTATGATAAAGACTAGAATTATAAAAAGTGTAGGATATATAGCAGGTAAGATAATGTGTATATTACTATCGTTTGTGATGATAGGATGTAAAGAGAAAGCTCCTGTTCCAGTCGCAACATCCGGAAATCCTGTCTTTGAAGGATGGTATGCTGATCCGGAGGGTATTATTTTCGATGATAAATATTGGATTTACCCTACATATTCAGCTCTTTATGAAGACCAAGTTTTTATGGATGCATTTTCTTCTCCTGATTTAGTTAATTGGACAAAACATGAGAGAATTATCGATACCACAGCTGTGAAATGGATAAACAAAGCGATGTGGGCTCCTGCAATCGTAAAGAAGGATTCAAAATATTTTTTATTCTTTGCCGGAAATGATATACAAAACGATGAAGAATATGGAGGAATTGGAGTAGCTGTGTCGGATAAACCTGATGGTCCTTTTAAAGATCATTTGGGTAAACCTCTAATAGACAAATTCTATAATGGCGCACAACCAATCGACCAATTTGTCTTTAAGGATAAAGATGGTAGTTACTATATTTATTATGGAGGTTGGAGACATTGCACCGTCGCTAAACTAAATAATGATTTCACAGGTTTCATTCCTTTCGAAGATGGAGAAATCTATAAAGAAGTGACTCCTGAAAATTACGTAGAAGGTCCTTTCATGTTTATAAAAGACGGAAAGTATTATTTTATGTGGTCGGAAGGTGGTTGGGGAGGTCCTGATTATTGTGTAGCTTATGCAATTGCAGATTCGCCTCTGGGACCATTCAACCGGATCGGTAAGATTCTGGAACAAGATGCAAATGTAGGAACGAGTGCAGGACACCATTCGATTATTCATGAACCCAAATCGGACAAATGGTATA
Organism: Dysgonomonas sp.; assembly: GCA_003523545.1. GTDB lineage: Bacteria > Bacteroidota > Bacteroidia > Bacteroidales > Dysgonomonadaceae > Dysgonomonas_A. The sequence goes on along the minus strand of DQAM01000223.1, from coordinate 4,884 downwards.
TTGTATATCATCGGAGACCTTTAGGGGATACTGCTCGTGATCATCGCGCAACATGTATCGATGAAATGTTTTTCGATGAAAATGGATATATTAAACCCGTAAAAATAACAAATGAGGGTGTAGAACTAAATACTATAAGCCAAAAATGATAAAAGCAGGAATTATAGGAGGTGCGGGATATACAGCAGGCGAACTGATTCGTATATTAATACACCATCCTCAAGTTGAACTGGTATTTGTAAATAGCACCAGTAACGCCGGAAATAAGCTTACGGATGTTCATAGTGGATTATTAGGTGATACGGAAATGACTTTTACAGCTCAATTGCCTTATGAAAAAATAGATGTTTTATTCTTTTGTACGGCTCATGGGGATACGAAGAAATTTCTGGATGCGAATGTAGTTCCTTCTCATCTTAAAATCATCGATTTATCTACCGATTATCGTCAGGAATCACCAGAGCATGAGTTTGTTTATGGTCTGCCCGAACTGAATAAAGACCGCATCAAGAAAGCTAATCGTATAGCTAATCCGGGTTGCTTTGCTACTGCTATACAATTAGGATTACTACCTTTGGCGAAAGCAGGACTGATTCAGTCGGAAGTACATATCAATGCTATAACCGGTTCTACTGGTGCAGGTGTAAGGCCTTCGGCAACGTCGCATTTCAGTTGGCGGGAGAATAATATTTCCGTGTATAAAGCTTTCGAACATCAGCACCTCAATGAAATCGGGCAATCGTTGCGCCAATTGCAAAATGGATTCAATCAGGAGATTAATTTCATTCCTGTTCGTGGTAATTTTACCAGAGGAATATTCGTTACTACATATCTGAATTATGATGGTTCGTTAGAAGAAGCAACAAGAATGTATGAGGATTTTTACAAAGATCATCCTTTTGCTATTGTGACTGATAAAAATCCGGATTTAAAACAAGTGGTAAATACCAATAAAGGTATTATCCATCTTGAAAAACATGGTAACAAATTATTGATATTATCTTGTATCGATAATCTGATAAAAGGTGCTTCGGGACAAGCTGTCCAAAATATGAACCTGATTTTCGGGCTGGATGAAAAGGAAGGCCTGCAACTGAAAGCTACCGGATTTTAATAAAATATAGGAATATGCTCAAAAAAATAGTAAAAAAGATACTGGGCATGGAAGCACCCAAACCCGATCTTACTTATCTGCAATATATTGATAACAAAGGTTCTCATCTAAAGAATGGTTTTGCGTTACGGGTGGATATTCCTGTACCAGGAAAGAAATATGTAACCCTTGGTAAAGATTCCATGTTGTCGGGAACTATTGTTTTCGAATCGGAAGAAGGCCATGTATCCATAGGTAATGAATCGAATTTTTCTCCGGGGGCATTACTTATTTGTCGGGAAAGTATTATTATAGAAGATAATGTATTTATCAGTTGGGGATGCACCATTTGCGATCATGGTTCACATTCGCTCTATTACATGGACAGGAGGGACGATTATCAGGTGATGCTGGATAATTATAAAAACCAGCGAAATATAAACATCGGTAAAGACTGGGACACAGTGGATGTCCGACCTGTACGTATATGCTCCGATGCATGGATTGGTATGAATACCGTTATTATGCAGGGTGTAACTATCGGACGTGGTGCTATTATTGGAGCGAATAGCGTTATAAAACAAGACGTTCCTGAATTTACAATCGTTGCAGGTAATCCTGCGCAAACCGTAGCTAAACTTCCTAATATCTAATTTTTAAAATTCAAAACGAATGAAACCATTTGATGTATTCCCCCTATTCAATATAAACATAGTAAAAGGAGAAGGTTGTTATGTATATGATGACCAAGGTAATAAATATCTGGATCTGTATGGTGGCCATGCCGTTATATCGGTGGGACATACACATCCATATTACGTTGAGAAAGTTACAGATCAACTGAATAAGATAGCTTTTTATTCCAATTCCATCATAAACAAACTTCAACAGGAATTAGCAGAAAAACTTGCTGAGCAGTGCGGATATCCGGAGTATGACCTGTTTCTGGTTAATTCGGGAGCAGAAGCCAATGAAAATGCTTTAAAGCTGGCATCTTTTCACAATGGAAGAAAAAAAATACTTTCTTTCTCGAAAGCTTTTCACGGACGTACCTCGGCAACCGTTATTGCAACGGATATTCCGGCTTATATTGCTCCTATAAACGAGAGTGACAAAGTTACCTTTGCACCTTTCAACGATATTGAGTTTGTAAAGAAAGAACTTGCTACCAAACAATATGCAGCAGTATTAATCGAAGGAATACAAGGTGTAGCCGGAATAAAAATGCCGGATAATAATTTTATGAAAGAACTGCGTCAGCTATGTACTGATACAGGTACTGTACTTATTCTGGACGAAATTCAATCCGGTTACGGACGGAGCGGTAAATTCTTTGCTCACCAATATGCCGATATTAAAGCGGATCTTATCACTGTAGCAAAAGGTATAGGAAATGGCTTTCCGATGTCGGCTGTAATTATCAGCCCTATGTTTAAGGCTGTGCATGGACAATTAGGAACTACTTTCGGTGGTAATCATCTGGCTTGCTCGGCTGCTATTGCTGTTTTAGATATTATGAAAAAAGAGAATCTGGTCGAAAATGCACACAAAGTGGGTGATTATCTCATTAAAGAACTCAAGAAATTGCCACAGATAAAAGAAATACGAGGTAAAGGCTTAATGATCGGCATGGAATTTGAAGAACCGATTAAAGAGATACGTTCAAAGTTATTATTCGAAGAAAAGATATTCACAGGTGTAACAGGAGCACATGTTATCAGGTTGCTCCCCCCATTGTGCCTGACGATTGAACAAGCGGATTATTTCTTAGATAAATTAAAAAAGGTACTTTCATAAGTACCTTTTTAAGTATCAATTATTTTCTATAAACTCCTTTAACGAATAGTTAATTAGATTATTCCATTTTTTTTCGAAATATTCTTTTGTAAAATCAGGCTTTTCATTCCGGAAGCTGTTTATACCTTCGTGAACAAGTTTCAACAATGTTTTTTCATCTTGTTTATTCAAATAGAATGAAACAGTAGAGTTTCCATCAATATCCTGATATTTCCAGCTATAGGAGAGTTTAGCTAGGGTCATTATTTCTAATATCCTGCATATATGGAGATATTTTTCCTCTTCTCCCCCTTCATAAAATGTAAATACAAATCCCTGTTTAAGTTCGAATTCGTCAATTTCGAAAAACCAATGTTCAAGTTCCTCTGCAAAAGTTATTGCTTTCCAAACTTTATCAATAGGAGCATTAAATTCCTGTTCAATAAATACAAATTCTTTATTGTCCATAAATTATTATTTTCTATTTACAACAATTATTTGCATAATTAGTTTATGCAAACGATTTATGTGTAATAAAACATTATTTATTACAGTTTGTTTTAGTAATAAAAGAATGATTATGGAAGAAAAAATATTATTTGTAGTGACGAGTGTCGGTCGAATGGGAAATACAGAAATGGATACCGGTTACTATCTGTCTGAAGCTGCTTATCCCTGGAAAGTTTTGCATGATTCATATGATATAGACTTTGTGAGTCCCGAAGGGGGAAAAGCACCTGTCGAAGGATTCGACTTAAATGATTCTACAAATAAAGAAGTATGGGAAAATGAAGAGTTTTATAATAAAGTTATGAATACAATGGTTCCCAACGAAGTTCATCCCGAAGATTACAAAGGAATATTTTTTGTGGGAGGACATGGAACTATGTGGGATTTTCCCAAAAGCACTGAAATCATGGATATTGCAGTAAAAATTTATGAAAATGGAGGAATAATTGGCGCAGTGTGTCATGGTCCTGCTATATTCTACAATATGCGACTGAATGATGGAAACTATTTGATAGATGGTTTGAAAATAACAGCATTCACTAATGAAGAAGAAACACATATGAATCTAGAGACTACAGTTCCTTTTCTTCTTGAATCAGCATTAATTTCCAGAGGTGCCATTTTTGAAAAAGACGATATATTTAAAGAGAAAGTAGTGATCGATAAGCGAATTATAACCGGACAAAATCCAGCTTCAGCAAAAAAGACAGGAGAAAAAATGCTCGAATTATTAAATGAAATCAATGAGGATTAAATGATTTAATTTATTTGAACAAAGACGACTTAAATGGAGTATATTTATTGAAAAAATACTTGAAAGAAACATTCAATACACCGAAGCCATACTTCATACTCCTTCTGAAATTGATCGAAGATGCTTCTTCGAAATATTTAGTCGGACATGTAATCTCAGCTATTTCGTAACCTTTGTCAAAAATCTGAGCTAAAAACTGATTGTCAAAAATGAAGTCGTCTGAGTTCTCATTGTAATTTATACTTTGAAGGACTTCTCTGTTATATGCCCTATATCCGGTATGGTACTCGGATAGTTTCTGATTCATAAGCATATTCTGGCTGAGAGTCAAAAATCTGTTGGCTACATATTTATAAAGGGGCATGCCTCCTTTCAAAGCACCCTTGCCCAATATGCGCGAACCAATCACTGCCGGATATACATCTTTAGCTATCAGATAAGACATGGAATGAATTAACTTCGGAGTATACTGATAATCGGGATGAAGCATTATTACAATATCTGCTCCTATTTCTAATGCCTTATTATAGCAAGATTTTTGATTGCCTCCATATCCTTTGTTTTTGTCGTGTTTAATAATATGTTTTATACCTAACTCCCTGCCTTTTTCTACAGTATTATCCGTGCTGTTATCATCGACCAGAATCACATCATCGACAATATCGAATGGGATTTCATTATAGGTTATTTCTAAGGTCTGTTCGGCATTATATGCCGGAAGGACAACAACTATCTTTTTGTTATCTATCAT
>DQAM01000222.1:2935-4576 GCA_003523545.1 Dysgonomonas sp. | reverse complement strand
CGCTCTTCCGATCTATAGTCTGTATCCTCTCCATTCCAAATAAATCCGTCCACACATTTGTCCAATATGGAAGGTGTCACAAAGATATAGTCCAGTCGTTCACCTTGTACTTTATGCATATTTCTCCTTTTAGAAACACTGCTTAATATACGGGTCGGGAATGTTGTCCGCTCTTCCGGCAAAGTATACAACCGGCAAACATCGATAAGAGGTAAAGAAAGAAAAATAGACTGGACGGAATAATCGATTGTTCCGAACTTGTACTGATCTGCCACCTGAATATGTGTCTCTATTTCGTCTGCATCAAAAGGAGACAGAGAGTTAAGGTCTCCCATTACCAAACATGAATCAAGCTTATTCTCCTGGATGTAAGAAATAATCTTAAAGGCCTCTTTCCTTCTGAAATCTTTATCCGAAGGACTTAAGTGCGTTACTATAAAATCCAGCCCGTAAGTCCTTACATGCATCATACCGTGCCAGTATCCTTCTACTTGTTTATTTATTATTTGTATAGACCTTTTGGACGTAATTCCCACTGGATAACCATTTTCCTTTACTATAGCAACATACGGATGCCCGTATAGTTGAGCAAACTCTTTAAGATCTTTTTCCTTAAATCCGACTAATTCCTGTAAAGCCAACACCTCAGGATCTTTTTCCCGTATCCAATCTGCCATCCTATTCATACGGTCAGTGTCTGTTAGATTATCAAATCCGTTAAGAATGTTATAAGATATAATACGCACTTTCTCCAAATCCTTTTGCCATGTTCTTTCCATGCTTTTTTGGGAGAATATATCCTGAACCGGCAATAAAGCAAATGAGATGAAAACAAAAAGAATAATCAATTTTACGTTTGACATAGTTTAGATTATAAAATAAATATGAATCTACTAATATAGAAAAAAATTAAACTACTAAAAAACAAAAGGGACTATCCTCAACGGATAATCCCTCTCACCTTCTAATCAATACACATATAGTAAATAACACTAATGTCAATAAATCACAAAGTAACTCCGGTTTTAAAAATAGCAATTTCTTTAAAACCTGTCTCTTCATGCTTTAAATATTTACCATTACATGTCTCCACGATAAAGTTAATAAAATATTTTAAAACATGATTCATTGTTTCACCTTCTAAGAGAATTCCTGCATTAAAATCTATCCAGTTTTTCTTGAATTCGTATAATTTAGAGTTAGTAGAAATCTTCATTGTCGGCACAAAAGCTCCGAAAGGAGTTCCTCTTCCTGTTGTAAATAATACTACCTGGCAACCCGAAAGTGCTAATGCCGAAGCTGCCACCAAATCATTACCGGGAGCATTCAATAAATTCAGACCGTGAACAGTTACAGGTTGAGCATAATCCAATACATCCACCACTTCCGAATTCCCGCCTTTTTGAGTACATCCTAAAGATTTATCTTCCAGAGTTGTAATACCTCCTGCTTTATTTCCAGGAGAGGGATTTTCATAAATCGGCTGTTCAAATTTACGGAAATAATTTTTGAAATTATTTACTAACAAGACCGTATTATTAAATACAGATTCGTCTTTAGCTCGGTTCATCAAAATAGTTTCTGCTCCGAACATCTCCGGAACTTCTGTCAATATAGTCGTTCCGCCCTGAGCAATCAACC
>DQAM01000222.1:0-2805 GCA_003523545.1 Dysgonomonas sp. | reverse complement strand
TCCGCCCTGAGCAATCAACCAATCGGAAAACTGCCCGACCAACGGATTAGCCGTAATTCCTGAAAAGCCGTCACTTCCCCCGCATTTCAATCCTACTTTTAAAAGAGATAAGGGAAGGTCTTCCCGCTTATCGTTGCGCATGTATTCTACCAGCTCTTTCATCATCTGAAAGCCTGTTTCTATCTCGTCTTCAACTTGCTGGGCTATCAGGAAACGTACACGGTTTTCGTCCCATGTCCCCATTGCCTTCTTAAAGTCCGACTGTTGGTTATTCTCACACCCTAAGCTGAATACCAACACACCACCTGCATTCGGATGTTTTGCCAATGCTGCCAAAGCTTTCTGGGTGTTCAGATGGTCATCTCCCAACTGAGAACATCCGTAATTGTGCGTATAAACACGTATATCATCTATATGGCTTATATCGAGTTCCCTTTTCACACGCTCGATAACCGCTTGCGCCTGACCGTTTACACATCCCACCGTGGGAACAATCCACAGCTCGTTACGGATTCCCATCTGACCGTCGTAACGCCTATATCCTTTTATAGTAAGGTCGCTTTTAGGAATATCCAGCTTTGGATAAACGGGATTATAGGTATATTGCAAATTGTCGTGAAGATTTGTTTTTACATTGTGAGTATGCACATGCTCACCTATGCTTATATCCTCTATAGCATGTCCTATCGGATATCCGTATTTAATAACATCCTCATCCTTCCTGATAGGACAGATAGCAAATTTGTGCCCAGTCTCAATGGAATTTTTTATAGTAACCTCTTCTCCATTCACATTCAATACATCCCCCGCGTTGAGATTGTCAATGGCAACCGCAACATTATCCGACGGATGTATAATCAGGTATTTATTCATTTCTCCAATTCGTTTTTAATGTCTTTTATCATTGCTGCATACTCCGTTTCAGACAAATAGGTCTGTTGCGGATTCATTACGAATGTTCCTCCAAAATCCGTACCATCGGTATATTTCGGGACTAAATGGATATGCAGGTGAGGTAACTTATCGGAATAAGCCCCGTAATTTATTTTGTCTGCTTTAAACAGTTTTTTCAAAACGGACGCGACCTTATTCACATCTTTCATAAAAGCCAGCAATTCATAATCATTGAGTTCGTAAAGTTCTTCATCATGCTTTTTATAAGCAACCACACAGCGTCCTTTGTAAGTTTGTTCTTTGAACAGAAAAACAGTGGAAACTTCCAAATCGCATATTTCTATCATCAGGTCTTTCTGCACCTGATTTCTATCGCAATATAAACATCCTATTGACATAATCATTAATCATTGGCCCCTCCCAGCCTCCCCATAGGGGAGGAGAAGTCCCCTTTGGGGGATTTAGGGGGCTTGTTATTATATAATATCTTTCAATGCTTGTTCCATTCCTTTGTTAAGGATAGCTTCTACATCTTTCGAAACTTCATCTACAAACTGAGGAACCTGTGTAAAGTCCTCTTTCCACATCTGCTTGTTGTTCACAATGCCTGCAACCCACCCCTTGACATCATTCGGATTGAAAGTGGATTGTATAAATTCGATAAATTCGGGTGTATCGTTCGGTACGAACCCTTTAGCTTCCGATTTTCCTGTATAAAGTACCATTAAGGAAGCAAAAGAAAATGATGTCAGCTTAGCAAACTTATTCAGTTTTTTGCTGTTATCTAAAACCGTCGGATAATCTCTCGTCTCCCATTTAGATATAGAATTCAGGGAAATATCTTTCAGATAATGTTTCAGATAAGGATTGTAAAAACGTTCCAGAATATGGCTGGCAAATTCTTTCAGTTCAGCAGGATCTTCATTAATTACAGGAAGCACCTCATCAGCTACCATTTCGTTGATATATTTCTCAACTTCGGGAGTATTGAAAGCATCCATCACTGTTTCGCAACCCAGCTGCAATGCCACGGGAACCATAGCCGTATGCGAACCGTTGAGAATACGTACTTTCTTTGCACGGAAGTCTTTGATATCATCCATGAAAAGAACATTCAAGCCAGCTTTATCCAACGGGAATCTTTCTTTGATAACGGGATCGCCACCGATTGCCCATACATGGAAGTATTCTCCTTTTACCACCAGATTGTCATCGAAACCGATTTCGGCTTTTATCTCGTCTATATTTTCTCTGGGGAAACCGGGTACAATACGGTCTACCAACGTATCATAAAAGTGATTGGCAGTTTTAACCCAATTGATAAAGTCTGTACCCAGATTATTAGCTTCGGCATGCTTCAATACATATTCACGAAGTGTCGAACCGTTATCCTCAATAAGTTCACAACAGATAATCAACAATCCTTTGTCTGCTGCACCGTTAAATTTCTGAAAACGCTTGTGCAACAAAGCTGTCATTTTAGCAGGGAATGATTTTGGAGGAAGTGCATTCAAGTCATCTCCTTCTTCGTAACGGATACCAGCTTCAGTCGTATTTGAGATAATCATCTCCAACTCTTCACTCAGGAACAGTTTTTCATATTCGGCATATTGTGAATACGGATTTAACGCATCCATAATACATTTTACAAGGTCAATCTCTTTTACAGGCTGCTTGTCTTTGATACCTTCCAGATAAACATGGTACATACAATCCTGCTTTTTTAGCATGTCCGCCATACCCTGAGCAATCGGTTGAACGGCAACTACACCATGATTCATTACGCCTGCATTATTGGCTTTGTCAATCATCCAGTCGACAAATGCGCGAAGGAAATTTCCTTCTCCAAATTGAAGGATTTTTTTAGGAAGTTCCTTCTTTTCTACTGTATTTTTATTTAGTTCTTTCATT
>DQAM01000224.1 GCA_003523545.1 Dysgonomonas sp. | reverse complement strand
ATTCAAAAACATTACCGTTTTTCAATTTGTTATTTATAAATTAGGTGCAAAATTTACAGATATGAGAAAAATATTATTTTTCTTTTTACTTATTTTCTGTCCATTCATATATGGTCAATCTTTGAAGACAGAACCACTATCTGATGACATACAAACTATCCGTATAGATGCGAACGGCGAGTGGGGAACCATACCCGTTATCAACCGGAATTCAAACGATTTTGTCCGTATCAGCTTCGACCGGATAGGCGAAGAATCATACAATTATCTCAGATATAGGATAGTACATTGCAATGCCGACTGGACAAAGTCTTCTCTGGCCGATGTGGAGTTTCTCAACGGATTCAATAATAACGAAATAGAAGATTATGCTAATTCAACAACTACAAACGTCTTGTATACAAATTATCAATTGCAGATACCGAATAATAATGTAAAATTAAAACTGGCAGGAAACTATGCAGTTGAAGTATTCGAAGAAGATAACCCTTCCAATGTATTACTGAGGGCATGTTTTTCTGTTTTGGATAAAAGCGTTCAGGTAGGAGGAACCGTTTCATCATTGACCGATATCGATGCCAACAAGGAACATCAGCAGGTATCTTTTTCGGTAAGTTACAACAATCTGCAAGTGCGGGATGTATTCTCCGACCTGAGAGTGTATGTGCGCCAGAATAACAGGCTGGATAATCAGAAATCCCTCGTAAAGCCGACATCGGTACAAGGCAACAAACTCGTATATGAACACAACCGTAATTTGATTTTCGAAGCAGGAAACGAATACCGGAGATTCGAATCGGTCAGCAATAGGTATAAAGGAATGAACGTACAGAATATAGAATACCGGAGGCCTAATTATTATATCAGTGTATATCCGGATAAAATTCGTGCAAACCGTTCTTACAGTTTCGATGAAGATCAGAACGGGCGTTTTCTCATCCGTAATGCAGAAAGAAACGACAGTGATACAGAAGCGGATTATTTCTATACAAAATTTACATTAAAATCTCCCGATCCGTTTATCGAACCTATTTATATTAATGGAGATTTCACATACGATACATTCGATACATTCGATGAACGATACCTGATGCAGTATGATGCTATGAACGAAGAATACAGCCTGACTTTATTATTAAAGCAGGGAGCTTACAATTACCAGTATCTTGCTGGATCAGGCAATATCTATACCCCTGCATTAACTGAAGGAAACTACTACCAGACCGAAAACGAGTACAGTATATATGTTTATTACCGCCCTTTGGGTACAAGATACGATTTACTGGTAGGTTTTCTTAAGATTGGAGGACGGTAAGGTTAGAAAAAGTTAATTATAGGTAGGCTGATATGGATTTTCGCCCATAGAAGCATCTTTTTTATCAAGTAGTAAATATTAATTCATATCATATGAAAAAGAGATTAATTTGGGGAATGCTTTTACTGTTCAGTATAGCGACTTTTGCACAAACCCCACAAACAAGAAGTTCTATGAATAAGTACGAACAACAATGGAAACAGGTCGAAGGATTCGATAAACAGGACTTACCCAAGTCTGCCACGAAAGTAGTAAATGACATCCTTCAAAAGGCTATTGCCGAAAAAAATACTCCTCAGGTAATAAAATCCCTGATATATAAGAATAAGTATAAGATAGCTATCGACCAGAATGAATCCACACAGATATTTGCTGAACTCGATTCTTTGATGCAAAACACCAATGTAGTAGAACAATCGATACTGCATTCTATGCTGGCCGAACTGTATCTGGATTATTATGATAATAATTCGTGGATGATAAGACAGCGTACCGATATTACCGGCTTCGTGCCCGAAGACATAAAGGAATGGTCTAAAAATATTTTTCAGGATAAAGCACTCTTTCATCTTTCAAAATCGGTTGAAAATTACACATACCTTACCGCCGAATCGACCAAATCTTACAAAGATATTATCGACCTGGGAAATGATTCTCAAAGGCTCTGCCCCACCCTGTACTGCTTTTTGCTTAACCGGGCCATCGACCTCTCATCCAGGATAACACTGGAAAATGAGCGGGGTACGGCCTTTCAAAAAGCTTTGCAGGCAAAAAATATACAGATAAAGGATTTAGCCGTGCAAACTCCTGATTTTTTGAAATTCGATTTTTCGGGCGATGACAATCTGAGTACATTGAATTACTTCAGGAAACTCTTGCAGGTTCAGGGTTCCGGGATTAATGAAGCATTGATGCTGACCGAAATAAAAAGAAATCAATATTTGTCGAACCGTTCCGAAACATACAGGAACAATTATTCGGCCGATTTCCTATTTACACTTTATAAGAAAAATGAAGCACACGATTACAGCGTGGAAATCATCGATGCTATTACGAACCTTGAACCCTATAATATTTATTCGTATTACCGCGGGACAAATGAGAAGAATGCTGACAATCTCGATAAAATATACGAACTGCTCAAAACGGGTATCGATAAGTATCCCAATTACCGGCGCATAGACATATTGAAGAATAAATTATTCGAACTGCAAAGACCTTTTGCCGAACTGACAGGACCGGCAATTTACCATCCCGGCAACAAAAACAAAAAATTCAAGCTTTATTATAAAAATATAAAATCGGCAACTATAAAAGTCACTGATAAAAAAACAGGTGCATTAGTCGAAACAAAGAATATAAGCTTATCTCCACAAAAAACCTACACCTACGAGGATGAAGAGTTTACGCTGGATATGAATAAAATCGGGGAGTATAGGATTACAGCATCATACGACGGTAAAAAATCATCAGACCCTCCCATCGATTTTACAATATCGGAACTGGCTCACTTTGCCCGTGTATCAGGGGATGACCAATATGAATTTTATGTTGTAGACAGGCTGACGGGTACTCCTGTACAGGATGCAGTCATTACCATCTACTCTACTAACTGGAATAATAAAAACGCAGTCCGGTTATCTTCCATAAAGACAGATTCGCGGGGATTGGCTGTCTTCAATTCCAAAGATATTTTCACCCAAAAGAATAATAAAAGGTATGTTTACAGGATAAGCAAAGGGAACGATATACAATCCGAAAACAAAGATTTTCCTTATCATTATAACTACAATTCTAATCCCTCTTACGGACAGGATTATATAAGTATACTGACCGACCGGAGCATTTACCGTCCCGGGCAGACCGTATACTTTAAGGTAATTTCCATGAAGCAGGTTGACAAGAATACCTCCCGTCTGAATCCGAACCAGTACTACAAAATATCCTTATATAATGTAAATAACCAGCTTGTTTCGGAGCAATCGATGAGAACAAATGACTTCGGTTCTCTGGCCGGTGAATTCGTTCTTCCACAGGGAGGGCTGACAGGCCAGTACAGGATTGCAGTAGAAAATTCTTCACAATATTTCAGTGTGGAAGAGTACAAACGTCCGACCTTCCAGATTACTTTCGATAAACTCGACAAAACATACGCCTTCGGTGATGAAGTAAAAATAACAGGACATGCCGAAAGCTTTTCAGGAGTAAAACTACAGGGAGCAACGGTAGAATACAATATCGTAAAAAGTTCATTCCTGCGATGGATGATGACCTCCCCCGAAACAGTGGATAATGGAATAGTCACTACCAAAGACGACGGTTCGTTCGAAATCGTGTTTACTATTCCTCAAAACGACAGCCGTAGAGGTTGGTTCAATACTATATTCAATTTCCACGTGCAGGCTTCCGTAACCGACCTGAACGGGGAAACCCAAAGCGGAGATTATAATTTCGCAGTAGGAGATGTTTCCATGATACTGTCCATAAACCTTCCGGAACAAGTGGATAAAAATTCTGATAACAAAATACGGGTTACAGCGACCAACCTCAGCGGTGAACCTGTAACTGCTAACGGAACCTACACCATATACAGTGTATTACCTAATGACAGTATAAAAGATAAAATCAGCACAGGCAATTTCTCCACAGATTCGGAACTAAACCTGATGAATGAAATAAGGAGACTTCCTTCTGCTAAATACCTTCTGGTTCTTGAATCGAAGGACGATAAAGGGAGAGATGTTACTTCGCGGAATTATTTCGTT
>DQAM01000299.1:9559-13289 GCA_003523545.1 Dysgonomonas sp. | reverse complement strand
GCTGCTCCGATCGGAGCAGCTTTTTTATTTCCATAAATTTCAAATTTCCGGATCAGCAGAACACCGGCTCTTTTATCTTCTCCCTTATTGCACGTGCAAAAAGGTTATTTATGCGATGTCCCGGACAGTTAGCAATTATCTTACCCTTTATAAAATACCCCACCAATGCAATGTCTCCTATAATATCGAGGAGCTTATGCCGTGCCGGCTCATTTGCATATAATAAAGGTTTATTCATTATATAACCCAGCTTGGATGCATCTTTGCGCTTCACATTCATTTTGTCTGCCAGACGGTCATACCCATCCTGAGGTATCGGCTGGTCGTATATGACAATGGCATTGTCAAGATCGCCTCCTTTTATCAGGTCATTGTATAGTAGATGTTCTATCTCACGCACAAATACAAAGGTACGGGCTGATGCTATCTCTTTCGTAAATAATGATAAATCACCGAGGCTTGCCTGCTGCTGTTTCAATAATTTTGAATCATAAGCAATACGGTTTTCGATACTGAATTTTTCATCGGGAAGTAGTAATAGAGATGACCCTTTTTCCTTATCCGAAACTCTGATCTTTTTACGTTTAAAACTTATATATTTCCTGATAGCATTTTGCCGGGTTACTCCCACTTCTTTTATTTTACTCACAAAATGAATCGCACTGCCATCGAGAATAGGGAATTCGGGAGCATCTACATCGATAAGGCAGTTATCAATCTCACAGGCATACAATGCGGCCAAAGCATGCTCTACAGTGCTTACCTGCAGCCTGTAATCTCCCAATACCGTGCCCCGCTCTGTTGCGATTACATTTTCAGCAAGTGCATCTATGACAGGCGATCCCTGCAAATCGACTCTTCTGATTTTGTAACCATGATCCTCGGGAGCAGGATGAAATGTTATACGTATATCTAATCCGGTATGCAATCCTTTACCTTGTAAAGAAAAGCTTTTACTCAATGTTCTCTGATTCATATTGAGGTAGTTTAATGTTTTTTTCTAAAATCTGATCAGACATGCACCGGCGGAGTATCCGCCCCCAAATACAGAGATGCAGACCAAATCTTCTTTTTCGAACTTATCCTGATTCTGAGCATATACCAATATGGAACTTACTGATCCGGTATTTCCCAGTTGTTCGATATTCGATAAAATTTTATTTTCGGGGATATCCAGTTGCTTTACGACATTTTTAAGTATTCTCATATTGGCCTGGTGGCCGATAAAATAACTCAGATCGTTAAGACAATATCCGTTTTTCTCTACTATTTCTTTTGTATTCTTTGCCATATATGTACATGCGTTCAGGAAAACATCTTTTCCATACGGCATTTGTATACCGTCATTCACAAGATCCAGCAATACTCCCTGAGGCCCCTGCCCGACATGCCCTAACCCCTGGGTAATAACATCGATTACATCCGGTTCTTTTTCCGAGTAAGCCTCTTTGGAGAAAAATATTGCTGCAGCAGCATCACCCCACAAATGTCCCGATACCGGATCTGTTTCGTCCGAATAACTAGTATTCCTGTCGCCGCAAATTAGTAATGCCCTTTGGGAAATCCCCGATTCGAAAAAAGAACTGATAATCTCCATTGCATTTATTGCAGAAGAACATGCGGATGATATAAAAAATGCTTTCGCATTATTAATACCGTAATCGCGCTGTATATAATGAGCAGTTGTACCTACTGTGTCCGACGGCGAATAGGATGCAAATATAATGAGGTCAACTTCTCCGATATGATAAGGAAGTTTAGGAATCGCATCTTCTACAGCCTGCCGGCACATATAATTTATAGTTTCTTTCTCCGAAGCCCTCGACCGTGTCATTATGCCGGTACGTTGCTGTATCCAATCACTCGTGATGCCATTAATCAGAGTAAAATATTCGTTCGAAATTCTTGTTTCGGGGACATAATATCCTGCAGCATTTATGTACATATAATTTTAATGTTAAGGTATTAATCAAAGATAAATTGCTGGATAAATTTATCATTATTAGTTTCATCAGCACATTTTGTTTTGATCCCGATAGTTTCGAGCAGCCTTCTCAGGTCTTTGTTTATGCTTTGCATATACACAATGCATACTTCCTTTAAAGCCATAAGCAGTGAGAAATAGTTATCAGTAGGATTTTCAAGTTTGAAATTCTCTACTCCGACTACCTGTTCGTCTTCAAGTTCAAATACGTTTACTGTTGTATTGTTCTGAATTCCTCTACTTAAAGAATTTTTTTGTGTAAGTACGGCAATTCTCTTTTTCATAAAAAATCAATTTTTAATTTCAACAATCAGGAAACTTTTGAAAACATTTTTTGTATAATTATAACGAGTGTGAACAATCGTTCATTTTTGTTCTAAAAAATTAACCTAAATTTTAATCAGGCTATATAAGTAATCCATCACCTTTTTTCGCCCTTCCACATCTCTGACTATATCGAAAGAGAATCGCGATTCACCTTTTTTATTGCTGGAAGCTTCTCTCATTGTTGTATTGCTAAATAATACACAAATGATATCTATATCTGTATCTTTTCTTATTTCTCCAGCTTCCATACTGTTTTTTAGAGCATTTTTCCACGACTCCAGCAAACGTTTTTCTATTTTTTTAAATTTATACACAAAATTAGGATAGTGCTTAGCTGCCTGTATCATAAGAGCTGTATAATTTAAGAATACTGCGCTTGTAATATTTACTTTTGTCAAAGATATGGCTATAAGCTTCTGCCTTCGGTATACTACCTCTATGAGCTCTTTTACTGTCAGGTCTTCTTTTACATTCTTCAGAATCCTGTCAAATATCTTGAAGAAGTACACATCCACGACTGAAACAAACAACTCTTCCTTATTTCTGAAATAGCGGTACATAGCTCCTCGCGACATTCCTAATTCCTGTTGGAGAACAGATATGGAAATGCTGTCGTATCCCTTTTCCATGAATACGTCAAACGCACGTTCCAATATGTACTCTTTGCTGTATTTCATCCAATAATGTTAAAAGTGAACGTTTGTTCACATTGCAAAGATGTGATTTTTTATCTTTATAAAATCATTCTTCCAGTTAAATTTTATTAATCAACTGTTTATCAGCAATTAATAAAATTTACTTAAGTTGAGCCTAAATACATAAAAAAAGGAAAACCAATTTGGCTTTCCTTTTTTATAGATAGTCGGCTTATAGCAGGATTATTAAGTTTAATTCCATCCCGGATTTTGCTTCATCTTCGGATTTATTGTCAACTGATCGGGTGGAATAGGCAGCAGATAATCCCTGTTCACTTTGAATTTGAAACCTTCTGTTCCTCCATTCAAAGTGCTTTTGAAGATTTTTACATATCCGTTTGCATCTGCTTCGAGTGCCGCTACACGCTCGTCGAATTTCTCCTGGCGGCTAAGGTCAGGAGCCGCTTCCGGTAAATAGTCCTCAAACTTGAAAGTCTGGAACTGGGCTATTTTTGCTCCAACAGGTATTTTACCTACTATCAGTTCATCTGCAGCTGCCCAGCGGAAAATATCATCACGGCGGAATCCTTCGCAGGCCAATTCTACCTTACGTTCACGACGGATTTCCTGAATAACCGGATTGAGGCTTGCAAATTCGAAATTAGGATCGTTGGCAACCCCCATAGTCATATGCGGCATTCCGACGCGGTCGCGCAGTTTATTAATGCTTCTGTCCAGATCATCCTGAGTGATTGTTCCCAGTTCCGCTTTCGCTTCTGCATAG
>DQAM01000299.1:4511-9433 GCA_003523545.1 Dysgonomonas sp. | reverse complement strand
CTTCTGCATATATCAACAGAGTTTCTCCAAAACGGAAATATATAAGAGCTTGTAATCCAAGACCGGCAGGACGTGCCTCAGCATAACGGAAATTATGCCCTTTGTATGTCTGATAACCTGTTGGGCATGATTCTTCCGAATCCCAGCCGTCAAAAGCAGGAGCTATGAAATAAATAGGCGGATTCGCTTTCTCCCAGCGCAGATGCTTGCGGTCATTAATCTGGATAGTCTGCTCAAGACGGGGGTCACGGTTCTGTGTAATACTGACAAGTGTTGCATCGTCATAATTCGCAGGAACCGGTGTTCCGTCCATCCTCAAATATGAATCAACTAATGATTTAGTTGCTCCTCTACCTGCTCCGTTAGCTGAATAACGATCCCAGATACTATTAATAACACCTGCCTGATATTTACGCCAGAATATAACCTCACTACTGGTGGAATAATCTTCCTGATTGAATAAATCACGGTAACCATTCTCAACACCTACATTGTCTAATGCCGGATAACCACTGGTTTCGGACATGGTAATAAGTTCTCCCGATACCTGAGCGGCTTTTTCGAGGAATCTGGTGCTTTGGTTCACAGCTGCCTTGAAATCGTCGTTGGCGTGGTATTTTTCCCATGTGCCCTCGTAAAGAGCAATGCGTGCCTGCAAGGCCATTGCTACCTGCTTGTTGATACGTCCTGTCCATCCCGGAGATGATTGCGACGGCAGATATTCGACAGCCCTGTCGAGATCAAGCATAATAGAATCTACAATCTGGTTGCGGGGCAAACGCTCCTGATAAAGCAAGTCCTCTGATGTTTGAGTCACCAGAGTAGATGCCCATGGCAAATCTCCGTATCTCCGTAATTTATTGAAATAAAAAATAGAACGGAAAAAGAGAGCTTCGCCTACGTATTGCCTTAGTTCTTTCATTTTTTCGACATCGGACGCTACAAGTTCCTCTACGAGAGGATAACGATCCATAAAATAGTTTATAGAGCGTAAAGCCTCCCAGTCCCCGTAAGCCCATCCGGCATCATCGCTTGGAATTGTTTGCTCTCCATTCATCCTTGTATTGTATTGGTACCGCACCTGTGTGTCGCTTCCATCGTCTCCGTCCCAGCCGTAAGGGCCTATCGAACCCCATCCGTCTTCTCTGGCAAGCAGGTCGTTGCGGTCGTAAAGGTTATTTATATATAGCTTCAGGTCATTTGTGGTACTCCAGTATTTTGCATCATCGATCTCGGTAAGAGGAGTTCTGTCCATGAAACTATCATTACACGAAACAGCTAATAGTGAAAATGCTGCTATTCCTATGATATATTTTATTTTCTTCATTTTCATATATATTTAAAATGTTAGATTTATACCGAATGCCCACGTTCTTTGCAGCGGATACACTTTTGCACTTTCGGTTACGATTTCCGGATCTATTATCTTGGATAGATTGGTGAAAGTAGCCAGATTCTCTACGTTTACGAATACACGGGCTCTCTGGAACCTTATTTTATCTGTTAATGATTTAGGTATCGTATATCCTAACTGTAAGTTCTTAAAGCGTAAATAAGCCGCATTTTGCAGATACCTGCTTTGAGCCCGCTGGTTTTTATTGGTGTTGAAGTATGCCCGCGGGAGATATCCGTTAGGATTGTCCTTTGTCCAACGGTCCTGATGTACTGTGAAATAAGTAGACTGCCATTCGCCGCCATCCGTGAATCCCCAGAAATAGTTTGCATTTTCGGCAAACATAATATCACGTTTACCTACACCTTGGAAAAACATGGTACAGTCAAATCCTCTCCATTCTGCATTCAGAGTGACACCGAAATTGTATCGTGGGGTAGAATTACCTATAACTTTGCGGTCACCCGGTTTATCTACCGTATTATCACCCATATCAATTTTACCGTCACCATTAAGGTCTGCATAATGCACGTCTCCGGGATACCAGTTAGCATTGATATAAGATTGATTAGTAGCATCGATTTCTGCCTGGTCTTTAAATAAGCCTACTGTCTCGAAGCCCCATATTTCACCCATTTTTGCACCGTCATACCATTTGTCGGATATAAGCTTGCTGGGGTTGCTGAATTTAAGAACTTTACCCTGGTAGTCACTCAATACGGCATTGACTCCATAAGACACTTCTCCGACTTTGTCTCTCCATCCGATAGTGATCTCATATCCTTTTGTTTCTGTCTCCGCATCATTTACACGTGGAGGACGGGTCCCTATGATAGAAGGTATCTTTTCGCCGAAACTTGCAAAGTCTTTTGCATGGCGTCTGTACCAGTCGAAACTAAAAGTCAATCTATTGTTGAGGAAGTTCATATCCAATCCAAACCCGAGGGTATTGGTCGTTACCCATGTCAGGTCGTAATTGACCGGAGGAGCATATCTGACGGCAGATTCGCGTCCGCCGCTGAACAGCCAGCGTGTCTCTGTCGGCGTATAAGTTCTCAGACCCGGATAGAATGGATAACGGCTGGTTGTGAAAGCCTGGTCTCCCAAACTTGCCCATGATCCACGCACTTTGATGTGGTTGATGTATTCAGCAATAGGCTCCCAGAAAGATTCGTTGGAAGGTACCCACGCCGCTGATACGCCGGGATAAAATTTGAAACGGACATCTTTCAGGAAACGTGATGTACCATCATAACGGCCATTTAACTCGATAAGATATTTTTCTTTATAATTGTAGTTAATACGTCCGAATGCTCCACGAATCGCCAGTTCCGAAGCCTGGTCTGTTGCACTACGGTTAGTTCCGTATGTTCCCGATAAAGAGGGAAGCTCATCGGAATATAGGTTTGTATTGGAGCCGATTAGTTTTAAATCTTTGTAAAGTTCCTGGGTAAATCCGCCCATAACTTTCAGATAATGGTCTCCGAACCGGTTTTCGTAAGAGGAAAAAACGTTGATTGTATGGTGCTGGTTCTTTTGCCAGCTGCGTTCAAAGGAGTTAGGGTCTGTACCTCCTCTTGGAGCTTTTGCGCCACTAGGCTTATAAATATAGAAGGTTTTCCTGTGGTTTGAATCCTCAACGTATGTTCCTTCGTAAGTATAATTAGCAGTCAGGTCCCAACCCGGTAAAAGATGGAATAGAAATTCCCCCGTAATGGTGGCGATATCAGCATTTGATTTCTGACGCCCGCCGTCTTTGAATAATCCTACCCCGCTACCTTCCGAGTAGTACCCATCAGGGTTTTTCAAAGGTACAGTCGGATAAGTACGTCCAATCTGGTGGAAATAATCATAAGAATAACTATCACCTCCACTCACTCCTCCATAGATTGTCGGATTATCGGTCTCAGAACGTGAGAACGCACTTCTAATACTGAATGTCAGCCATTTGGAAATATCTGAAGATAAGTTAGCACGTACATTGTATCGCTTGTAAGAGTCGTCTGCGAAATTGTAAAGGCCATCCTGCTGGTTAAAACCTAATCCAACGTAATAACTGGATGTTTCGGAGCCTCCGGATACGCCGATATTGTGCTGCTGGCTGAAACTTGCATTTTTGAAATAGATATCAAACCAGTCGTTATTACCGTTCGCTTTATTCCAGCCTACCCAACTATCTGCGTCAGGGTCTTTTATCGTTTCGTCTTTGAAAGTTCCTGCCTGGTAATCTTTGATTCTTTGTATTACGTCATCCCCAAATAATTTGGCTGTATAATTGGAATTTTCGCCTACCTCGTTGAATGCATTGGCAAAATCCAATGAGTTAGTATACTTAGGAAGATTGGTCGGTTGAGAGAATCCGAAGTTATTATTATAAGTTATGACGGGTTTACCCGAACGGCCTTTTTTTGTGGTTACGATGATAACCCCGAAAGGAGCACTCGAACCGTAAATAGCGGCAGAAGCGGCATCTTTCAGTATAGAGATATTTTCCACGTCATTCATATTGATCATACTCAGATCGCCTCCCTGTACACCATCGATTACAACAAGTGGAGAGCCCGAGATATTATTTCTGTTGCCATTGTCATCGATCTCGATTCCGGTATATCCACGGATATTGATATTCTGCTTTGTACCCGGAGCCCCACTTGTAGATGATATATTCAGATTGGCAACCGTTCCCTGCAGAGCCTGCGTCAGTGTCGGCACCGAGCGGTTTTCCAATTTTTCACCGCCTATAGATGCAACGGCACCGGTCAGGTTGGCTTTCTTTTGTACACCATAGCCCACCACAACTACTTCATCGAGTAATTCGGTATCTTCCGATAATGTGACATTAATAGTGGTCTGGTTTCCTACAGTTATTTCCCTTTTTTGGTATCCGAGAAAAGAGAATACAAGAACTGATCTCGAATCCGGTACCTGTAAACTGTATTCCCCATCTAATCCGGTAATGATTCCGGTTGTTGTCCCTTTTACCGAAACGGATACACCGATCAGAGGTTCATTATTTTTATCTGTAACTATACCGCTGACAGTCTTAGATTGGTTTATTTCCTGAGAACCGGTAAGCTCTACATGTTTCGCGCCTGCATATCCTACTCCATGTATGGCATTCAAAAAAAACAAGAGGCATAAAAAGCGAGCCAGCTTAAGGCTTCTATTTTTACCACGCGTTAGAATTAGTCTTTTTTCATTCTTCATGATCTAGAATTGTTTAAATTGATACATTCTGTTTTAGAGGTGTTTTAGTAATTATCCGTTTGAGAATAATTTTCAATTTCAGTTTACATCTACTTCATATCATCGTTATTTATAGTTTAGCCGTTTTTTAATAAAGTATGTAGACAAAAAGACCCCTCCAGACTATGTGAAGCCTGAAAAGGTCTTTAATTTTTTTGTATAGCATTTTGACAAAAATCCTTTCTGAAAGGTTTTTGTCCGGATTTTTATTATATTGTGAGTCTCTCTCTCTCTCTCTCTCTCTCTCTCTCTCTCTCTCTCTCTCTCTCTCTCTCTAATAAAA
>DQAM01000299.1:761-4378 GCA_003523545.1 Dysgonomonas sp. | reverse complement strand
CGGATTTTTATTATATTGTGAGTCTCTCTCTCTCTCTCTCTCTCTCTCTCTCTCTCTCTCTCTCTCTCTCTAATAAAATAGGCTTAACCTCCAAATATTCAGAAAGAAAAAATAGTTTTGTTTTGATCAAAGTTTAATTTATATTGCAATGATTATCAGATGAGTTTTAGCTTATTATTAAGGTTTATTCATTTATAAAAGCTATACTTAGCGATCATACACAAGGCTAAATTAGTGTATAGAAAGTTAAATTCCAAGTAAAAAAGAAATATATTTAAACAAAAATTAAAAATATTTTTATTTATTTGCGGCTTTCAATAGTTTCGATATATACAAAAAGCATTATAAAATAGTAATATGGCTATGTATTTATATATAAATATTATTTAGATTTATATGTTATATATATTTTCAATATATGTGATTTTAATATGCATCATGAACACTTATAAGCTAACATACAATTACAAATTATCATAGTATGATTTATTTAGAAACCAAGAATGTCATAAAACAGTATTCGGGGCATAAAGCTTTGGATGATGTAAGCATACAGGTTCCTCAAGGCTGTATATATGGTCTGCTGGGGCCAAACGGAGCAGGTAAAACCACTCTTATCCGGATAATAAACCGGATTACAGCACCGGATAGCGGGGAGGTATATATCGACGGGCACCTATCAAAATCTTCTGATATTTACAATATAGGATACCTGCCTGAGGAAAGGGGGTTTTACAAGAAAATGAAAGTCGGTGAACAGGCTGTATTTTTAGCCCAGTTAAAAGGCCTCTCAAAAAAAGATGCTCAAAAAGAAATCAGCAGATGGTTTGAGAAATTTGACATTACTTCGTGGAAAGATAAGAAGATAGAAGAATTATCAAAAGGAATGCAGCAGAAAATACAGTTTATAACAACTGTAGTGCACAATCCTGATTTACTGATATTGGATGAACCGTTCAGCGGATTCGATCCGGTCAATGCAGAATTAATCAAAAAAGAGATTCTCGAACTGAAACGGAATGGCAAAACCATTATCCTGTCCACGCACAATATGGAATCGGTAGAAGCCCTGTGCGATGAAATAACACTGATTAATAAATCGCACGCGGTTTTACAGGGAAATGTGAGGGAAATCAGGGAAAAATATAAGCAGAACATATTAAACCTGGTTGTGAAGGGCACCTCTTTTGATTTAGCTGAAGATATATTTTTAATACAGTCTAACGTGAATGATGGGTTTGTAACAGAAGTAAGGTTGAAAAAAGAAAAGGAAATTGAAAACTCTGTATTATTGAAGAAAATAACAGACAACTATGAGATACTTTCTTTTAAAGAAGAACTTCCATCCATGAATGAAATATTTATCCAAACAGTAACACAGCTATGAGAAACCTGAATTTAATTATACAAAGAGAGTATCTGTCCAGAATCAAGAAGAAATCGTTTATCTTACTCACTTTATTGACTCCCATCCTATTTATACTGCTTTTTGCTGTACCTGTATTTCTTTCCGGAATAAAGGATTCGGAAGTTAAAAGAATTGTAGTCATAGACGAGACAGGGAAATATATACCGCACCTAAAATCATCAGAATATTATTTATTTGAACCGGTTGCGAATGACGAGGGGATAAAGACAAAAATCGGCAAAGAGTTTTTTGGAATTTTACAGATAACAGAAGACCTCTCTATATATCCTAAGGCGGTGACATTCCTGTCCGAGAAACAAGCCCCTATGGATCTGCTCAATTATCTCGACCGCACCTTTTCGGAGGTCGTCATGGAAGACAAACTAGAAGGACTTGCGGCAGCCGATGGAATAGACATGAATACGATAAATAATATCCGTAAGGTTGTTAATACTTCGAATCTTGTATCTGTAACCACTCTCCGTCTGGACACCTCCGGCACGGAAAAGGAATCTTCCACAGCCGTTGCCGCAGGGCTGGGCGGCACGTTTACATTATTGATGTATATGTTTATACTGATGTACGGCGCTATGGTAATGAACGGAGTGGTCGAAGAAAAGAGCAACCGCATTGTAGAGGTAATGATATCCTCGGTAAAGCCATTTGATCTGATGATGGGAAAAATCATAGGTATAGGATTAACAGGCCTCACGCAGCTATTTGTATGGCTGGTTATGGTAAGCGGAATCTTTATCGTCATCGGCATTTTTTCTCCCACAAATGATCTTTCGGGACTCCCCAATATATTACAGCAATTAGGTTCGATAGTATCGGTTAACTGGATTGAAATACTTATCTACTTCTTTTTGTTCTTCATAGGAGGTTATCTTATCTATGCATCTTTATTTGCAATGTTCGGGGCGGCAGTGGATAGCGCGCAGGATACGCAGCAGTTTGTGATGCCTGTTACACTTATATTTATCTTTGCCCTGTATGCAGGTATGTACAGCCTGCAAAACCCGGACGGGCCTCTGGCTTTCTGGTGTTCGATGATACCTTTGACATCGCCTATTGTAATGATGGTACGCATCCCGTTCGAAATTCCTTTGTGGGAAAAGCTGCTTTCGTTGGGAATACTGTATATAACTATCTATTTTGTGGTAAGGTTTGCTGCTAAAATATACCGTATCGGTATATTGATGTACGGAAAAAAACCGAGCATAAAAGAGCTGATAAAGTGGTTCTCATATAAATAACCTGTTTTTATGATCCATACAGACTGCACAATGCTATATAAGATGAAAATAAAGCTTTATCTTTGCCGGTAAGATATTTAGAAAGAAATGCAGTTAAAGAATATAAGATCGTATATGATGCCTGTGTCTATGACCATAGGCATCATTTTTTCATTGCCTTTAAGTAAGTTCTCGTTTATTACTACTTACCTTATATTTGTAATGCTGCTTATTTCTTATACGAATATCTCTTTGAAAGATGTCCGCTTTAAGATATTGCATCTGTACCTTTTATGTATCCAGTTGTTTGGGAGCATTATTCTATATACTATACTGCGATATGCTGCCCCTGACATCGCCCAAGGAGCCATGATGTGCGTACTGGCCCCTACCGCGACATCTGCAGTCGTAATAACGGGGATGCTCGGAGGAAATACAGCAAGTCTTACGGCATACAGTTTACTAAGTAATTTTGCTGTGGCAATATCGGCTCCCATATTTTTCAGCCTTTTAGGCAATAATCCCGATATAACTTTTTTTGACGAGTTATTTTTGATTGCCAGGCAGGTATTTGTAATACTTCTGCTTCCTTTCGTATTATCTATAATTTTAAAAGCTATTTTTCCCGTTGTCCACCAGAAAATAAGAAAAGCCCAATGGATATCTTTTGTTTTGTGGAATGTCGCACTGACTGTTGTAACGGCTAAGATCGTTCAGTTTTTATGGATCGAAGGGCGTGCTCATTTTGATACGGCAATTGTATTATTCTTCTTTGTTTCTTTGGTATGTGCATTCCAGTTCTACATAGGCCGGAAGCTTGGTAAACATTATGGAGATACCATAGCCGGAGGGCAGGGGCTGGGCCAGAAGAACACCGTATTATCGATATGGATGGCTCAAAGCTACCTCGATCCCATCTCGCCTATAGGTCCGGGCGCTTATATATTATGGCAGAATATCATTAATTCTTATCT
>DQAM01000299.1:0-603 GCA_003523545.1 Dysgonomonas sp. | reverse complement strand
ATTAATTCTTATCAGGTTTGGAAGGCCAGGGATAAGAAAACTCCTTGAATTAACATACATATATTTCAAAATACGAAAATATTAGCTAAATTTGCATTCAGGCAACGACTGAAGAGATTAGAGGGGGAATTAACAGCAATGTTATTAGTATTCTTCTTTTTATTCAATCGTTATAAAACAAATAATAGAAGAATGAGACTTTCGATAACTCTGATATTACTATCTTGTATGTCTTTGGCTATGGCCCAAAGCAATACCTCAGATTCTAAATTAAAAGAGGAAGAAAGAAAACGTCTTGAAAATCAGTTTAAGGCGCTAAAGAATTTTTATATAAACGATCAGGGATTAGTCGTTTACCAGACTCAGGGTAACGATGCACGGATCGTAGAGGAAACGGAAACTGCCAATAGTAATGACACACTTACTATATATGTCGATGATTTCAGTAATGAGCAGGCTGTTTCGCCTATCCGGCTTAGTGAGTCAGTAAATTCGGAGAATCCATCCGCTACAATTCAAAATCAGAACACGGAAAGTTACACACCCAATTATTCAACAGTAAACTCTTCTGCAAATGTTATTTCTATAAATAAGAAACCTATA
>DQAM01000307.1 GCA_003523545.1 Dysgonomonas sp. | reverse complement strand
CGACCTTATTAACAGGAAAACTGTCAATCTGGAAAATATTAAATACGTTGTACTCGACGAAGCAGATGAGATGTTAAATATGGGATTCACCGAAAGTATTGATGAAATACTTTCTAAAGTACCCCAGAACCGCTCCATGCTTTTGTTTTCGGCAACCATGCCTAAGGAAATCGCCAAGATTACCCGCAAGTATATGGAAGAGCCGAAAGAAATTACCATAGGACGTAAGAATGAAGGTTCGGAAAATGTAAAACACGTGTACTATATGGTACATGCAAGGGATAAATATCTGGCGCTTAAACGTATTGCAGACTTTTATCCGAATGTATACGGTATCATATTCTGCCGTACACGCCGGGAAACCCAGGAGATTGCAGACAAACTGATACAGGATGGATACAATGCCGATTCGCTTCATGGCGACCTGACTCAGGCACAAAGGGATTATGTGATGCAGAAATTCCGCCAGCGCACATTACAGCTGTTAGTAGCAACCGATGTTGCTGCACGCGGTATAGATGTAGACAGCCTTACCCACGTTATCAATTACGGACTTCCCGACGATATAGAATCTTACACACACCGCAGCGGACGTACAGGACGTGCCGGAAAGACAGGGATATCTATCGCTATTGTTCATGTGAAAGAAAAAGGAAAAATCCGCGAAATAGAAAAGATAATCAATAAAAAATTCGAGCAAGGCCAGATACCTAGCGGAGATGATATTTGCGAAAAGCAGTTATTCAGCCTGGTCGACCGTATCGAAAAAGTGAAAGTGGACGAGGACGAAATTGCCCGTCTTCTGCCTTCTGTTTTCCGCAGGCTCGAATGGCTTGAAAAAGAAGATATAATCAAGCGGGTGGTTTCCCTCGAATTTAACAGGCTGATCGAATATTACCGCAACGCCGAAGAAATCGAGACTCCTTCTGACAGATATACTCGTGACGACAGAAGCGGCAGAACCCGCCGCGACAGCCGTACCGAATCCCGCGGAGGAGGATCACGTAGTGCCGAAAAGGGCTATTCCAGATTATTCATAAACATCGGACGTATGGATAATGTAAATCCCGCTACCTTGATGGGCCTTATCAATGACTTCGTTCCAGGTAAAGTAAGAATCGGCCGCATCGACCTGATGCAGAATTTCTCCTTTTTTGAGGTTCCCGAGTCGGATGCTTCGAAAGTAATAGGAAGCCTGAAAGGCCAGGAACAAAACGGACGCCGTATATCTGTAGAAGTTGCCCAGGGGGGTAGCAGCAATTCCAGCGGTGAACGCCGCGAGAGACGTTCGGGTTCTTCAAACGGTGGACGCAAAGATTTTTCCCGTAATTCCTCACCTTCCCGTCCTGAAAAGAAAGAACATCGTAAGGGGGGACAAAGACGACCAAAGTTTTCGTAAGTAAACTATAAAAATATTAATAGCAGACAGGCTTATCTATAATTATTTTAATAGATAAGCCTGTTTCTTTATATTATCCAGAACAGATTTTGATATTTTCTCCATCACTTTATAGCCTTCGGCAGAAGGGTGAGCGCCGTCCACTCCATAAGTTTCTATCAATCCCCCTTTTTCGTCCCGCATTACACTATTGTAATCGATATAGCTGAACCCTTTAGCATCTGCGTACAGCTTTATTTGTTTATTGAGATCATCTATTTTTACAGGAATATTCGAGACCTCCGGCTTCCACCAAAACTCTCCGGCTGGAAGTACAGACGACAGGATCACTTTTACTCCTGCACATGCGGCAAGATCTGCCATAGACTTAATACAATCTAACGTGAAATCGGGAGAGTAAGGGCCGATATTCTCCGCTATATCATTTGTTCCTACGTTAATTACTACTGCCGAAGGATTGAGATCAAGCACATCCTGACGGAAACGGAGCAGCAACTGTGAACTTGATTGTCCCCCAATGCCTCTTCCAATATAATTATTAGATTCGAAAAATTCGGGATTTGTCTCTACCCATTTTTCCGTAAAAGAATCTCCGATAAATATTATTGACCCATCGGGTACAAAAGAATTCTTATTTTTATAGCGGTCCAGTTCTGCAGCTTTTACCAGACTAGGTGTTTTCTGTAATTTACCCGATACCCAGCTGCAAGAACTTAATAGTACAATACATAATACGGGAATAAAGAATATTTTTTTCATGGTTTTCACACATTAAAGCAGTTATTGTAATTCCCTATCAATTACCCGCTTAGCAATCTTCTCCATAACGGCATAACCTTCTTTGATCGGATGTACCCCATCAATAGTATATTCTTTAATCAGCGCACCATCCTCATCTCTCATAGACGAATTGTAATCTATATATGCAAAGCCTTTCGATTCCGCATATTCCTTGATCTGAGTATTCAAGGCATCTATTTTTTCGACAACATTGGTAATTTCTTTTCTCCAGGGATATTCTCCGGCAGGAGTGACCGACGAGAGAATAACTTTTATTCCACCGTAATCTGCCAGCTCTGCCATCGAACGGATGCAGTCCATCGTAAATTGAGGCGAATATTCTCCTGTATTTTGTGCAATATCATTGGTGCCGATATTAATTACTACAACTGCCGGATTCAATCTTAACACATCCTGACGGAAACGCATAAGCAGCTGCGGGCTTGTCTGTCCTCCAATACCTCTTCCGATATAACCATTCGATTCGAAAAACTCAGGACTATTTCTTACCCAGCCTTCTGTAATCGAATTTCCAATAAAAACCACTCTACCTGGTAGAACCGTATCCGCATCATTATACTTGGCCAGATTAGCCGCTTTAGTAAGATCCTGCGCATAAACACTAAATCCAAGCAGAAGTGTGAATAATGTAAATACTGCTTTTTTCATAATATTCATTTCTGAAAAATTATTCTATATC
Source organism: Dysgonomonas sp. (assembly GCA_003523545.1). Taxonomy (GTDB): domain Bacteria; phylum Bacteroidota; class Bacteroidia; order Bacteroidales; family Dysgonomonadaceae; genus Dysgonomonas_A. The sequence goes on along the minus strand of DQAM01000307.1, from coordinate 3,626 downwards.
CAAAGTAAGTTTAGCCAATTGTATTTCTTTTTCGTTCCCGGTATGTTTACCATTTACATCCGACAACTTAACGGCATGAAGATAAGGGGCCTTTTTGGCAGCTTTTATCTCGGTAAGTTTTATCACAATATTTAAAGGTTTCACACCGACATCGTTCGAAAAGAATGTTCCTATTCCATATGTATCGTGCGCACGGCCGGCCACATGATCTTTAATCTTCCTGACTGTTTGCAGATTCAGGGAATCACTGAATACCAAGGTCTTTGACACAGGGTCTATCCTGTTTTCTTCGTAAAAACGGATCGCTTTGTCGGTAAATACCAATGGATCGCCGCTATCATGACGCACACCGTCGAAAAGCTTCGCCTGCTTAAGGCTGAAGGAACGGAAAAACGAATCGGTAGTATATGTGTCGGTAAGAGTAATACCCAAGCTTCCCTGGAAAACATCCACCCAGGCTTCCAAAGCCTTCATATTAGCTGCCCTGTAACCAAAAATCGCACCGTGGAACATAAACCACTCATGAGGCATCGTTCCGATCGGCGTCGTATCGTATTTCATTGCCAGGTACACATTACTTGTTCCCTTGAAATGTTCTCCCGAATTTTGTTTAAGTATACCTACCACTTTATCCTGTACATCGAAAGAGAAACGCCTGCGGGTTCCGAAATCGGAATAATCGGCTCCCATTTCAGCAAGCGCAACTGCCTTTTCTTCTGCTTTCTTTTCCACATCGTGCGGAACCCCGCCCGTCATCGTAAAGTAGAGTTCAGATATTATAGCCATCAACGGCACTTCCCACAACACAGTACGATACCAATACCCTTCTATATATACTTTTACATCTCCACCTTCCTGCGTTATATGAACTTCATCCGGATTATATTGGTAACCCTCCAGAAAATCAATAAAAGCCGGATCGAAAAAATAACACCTCCTTTCGATGTACTTTTTCTCCGTCTTGGTCATTTTCAAGGCAGCCATAGCTTTTACTTCTTCCTTTAACCTTTCAGCAAAGCCATCAGGAAACTGAGTTCCTCCCCGGTTAATAAAATCGTATCTTACATAGGACCAGGGATAAAGCTTCTGGATGGCCATCATTACGGAAAACTTATACAAGTCGTTGTCGGTAAAATGTTTGATAATCATATCGTAAGGATTTATTCTATAATGTATGTTTTTTAATAATACTAATCATAGTTAAAATAAAAGTTCTTTAATTCTTTACTGCCGCGCCTTTTTCAAAGGCTTGCCTTCGTTCATTTTGCCTTGATGCAAAACGAACCAAAAAATCAAGGCTGCATCTCACGGCGACCTGTCTTGCGGTTTGTCGGCTAAAACAAATAAGACTCGCATCCGTGATGCTCAAACACATTTGTTTTTTAACGCCGACTGCACCGGACAGGTATCCCGCCTTAGAGATAAATGCCGGTACGGTTTACGCCTGATGGAAATAAATCCGCAGCCTTAGCTTTGCAGGCGGAAAATATGACTTTGACGGAAAGCGTCAAAAAATAAAAGAGAAATAATCGTTAATAGTATTCTTTTGTTTTAGCTTTTCGACAATGGCATACTGCCGGAGAAGCGTAGCTGCAAAAAGACCTTTTGATTCCTTTTGTGGCTTAGGACAAAAGGAATGCAAGTAATCTTCGATTACGCGCAGTTTAAAGTGTATAATTTAAAAGAACGTTTTAATCCAACCATTGTATATCAAATAAATAAACAACTCATCTGCGCAGTTGTTGCTTCCGTATTACTTTTTAATCAGCAGCACCACATTTTCGACATGATGTGTATGAGGAAACATATCCACCGGTTGAACTTTTTCAACTTTGTATTTAACGTCGAGCAGACTCAGATCACGTGCCTGGGTAGCCGGATTACAGCTTACATATACAATCCGCTCAGGTTCGGCAGAAAGTATAGCATTTACCACATCTTCATGCATGCCCGCACGCGGAGGGTCTGTGATAATCACATCGGGCTTTCCATGTTCGTCAATAAACTCCGTTGTAAGTATATCCTTCATATCTCCTGCGTAAAACAAGGTATTCTCTATTCCGTTGTTCCGGGAATTAAATACTGCATCTTCTATGGCATCTTCCACATATTCTATCCCGATAACTCTACCGGCCCGACGGGCCACAAAATTGGCTATAGTGCCTGTTCCGGTATACAGGTCATATACCAGTTCGTCTCCCGTAAGACCTGCAAAATCACGGGTTATCTTATATAGATTATAGGCCTGTTCACTATTGGTCTGATAGAAAGATTTAGGACCTATTTTAAATCTAAGCCCTTCCATTTCCTCATAAATGGAATCACTACCACACCACGTCAAAACAACCTGGTCGGTGATAGTATCATTCGCCTTTTCATTAATAATATACAGCAAGGAGGTAATCTGGGGGAATTTTTCAGCTATTGCAGATAACAGGTCTTCCCTTTCGGCCCTCATATATTCGTAAAAAATGATGATCACCATCAGTTCTCCTGTTGTCGAAGTACGGACGAACATATTACGCATCATCCCGCCTTTGTTCCTCAGGTCAAAAAAAGTATATCCTTTTTCGAAGCAGTAATCGCGTATGAAATTACGGATCTGATTCGATATATCATCCTGAAGCCAGCATTTATTAATATCGAGAACTTTGTCGAACATACCTGGAATATGAAACCCGAGCCCGTTCATATTTATGTCCTCGAAGTTAATGCCCGAATCTAACTGCTCCTGTGTCAGCCATTTCTTATTAGAAAAAGAAAATTCGAGTTTGTTGCGGTAAAAAACTGTTTTCTCCGAACCTAATATAGGTTGAATCTCAGGCAGTTCTACTTTACCTATACGGGTGAGGTTATCCTCAACTTGTTTTTGCTTGTATTTTAATTGTTCCTCGTAAGGCAGCATCTGCCATTTACATCCACCGCATACTCCGAAATGCTCACAAAAAGGCTCGGTTCTTTTATCCGAGTATTTTTCGATACGGACAGCCCTGCCCTCGGCATAACTGCTTTTCTTTCGTGTAATTTGTATATCTACGATATCGCCCGGAACTACATACGGTACGAATACCACTCTGTTATCCACTTTGGCGATTGCTTTCCCTTCTGCTGCTATATCAGTGATTTCGATTGAGGGAAGAATCGTTAACTGCTTCTTATTTCTTGCCATTGATCATTTCAATATTGAAATACAAAAGTAATATAAAAAAACAAGACCTTGAATATCGGTAATCCAAAGCCTTATCTTATAATAATGATGATAATTAGTCTTCCAGTTCTTTCAATTCCTGAAGGCTGTTTAGTATAGACTTTATGTTTTTGTCATAAATTCTTTTGTAAGACCAAATTGAGAAAATAACTGCGACAACAAACAGACAGGTCATTGTTATCCATGCCATTATAGGTGCATCCACCTGAAGGTAAAGATAAAAGAAAAACACCGCAATAACAGGGAGTACAAATACCGATATCAGTTTTTCCCGTTTTATCAAAATATTATACCGGTTTGCCCTTCTGATATTTTGCATAACTTCTTGCGATAGGTCTATCTTCATCAAAAGCGCTATCTTAGTACCCGTCCAAAAAACAAAGAATAAAATTACCACAAACATAAATATTAGAAATAC
>DQAM01000459.1 GCA_003523545.1 Dysgonomonas sp. | reverse complement strand
TCTCAAAAAAATATTTTTGACAGGTCGAGATACAATTCCATAAATAATATTAACCGTATGCCCATCTGCGACCAGCCTATTCGCATATTCATAAATGACTTTAAAACCTCCTATGGGTATTTCTCCTGTCCTAGGAAAAAGAAAAGTGATAGTAAGTTTGTTTTTGTCTTCCATTTTAAATTTCAATGAAATATTTACTAATTTAGGATTGGATAATGAAATACAAAACTATAAATATAATTTGAAAGCTTAAGACTTTTATCAAAAATAGTAATTAAATTTTATATACTTTTGTTTGATAATCAATTCTAGATGAAAATTTCTCTTATAACAGCAACATATAATAGTGAAAAGTATCTTAGGGATACTTTTGATTCAGTATTGCGTCAAGATTACCATGATATTGAATACATAGTTGTTGACGGATTATCGACTGATTCAACAATTGATATAATCAAAGAATATGAGCTGTTATTTAACGGTAAAATGAAATGGGTAAGTGAATCGGATCAAGGATTGTATGATGCATTAAACAAAGGCTTTAAAATGGCATCTGGAGATGTTGTCGGTATATTGAACTCGGATGATTTTTTTACATCCCCTAATGTACTTTCTCGGATAATTGAGAATTTTATCAATTCGGATTGTGATGCAGTGTATGCTGATATTCATTTTGTAGATCCGGATGATGTAAAAAAGGCTGTCCGTTACTATTCTTCATCCATATTCAGAAGACCTTTGATGCGTATTGGGTTTATACCCGCTCATCCTACATTTTATGTTTATAAACATTTTTTCGAAAAATATGGTTATTATAAAACAGATTATAAGATAGCTGCTGATTTTGAGCTTTTGTTGAGATTTATATATGTAAACAAGATAAAAACCAAATATATTCCTCTGGATTGTGTAACAATGCGTATGGGAGGGATGAGCACAGAATCTATGGATAGTCGTAAAATTATAATGAAAGAGCATTTACGTGCTTTTAAAGAAAATGGTATACGAACTAATCGTTTTATATTATCACTACGTTATCCATATAAGATTGGTGAATTGATAAAAGCCAGAATAAAAAATAAAAACAAATAAATTATGGCTACACAACGAATGGCATGGATAGGATTGGGGCATATGGGTACCCCGATGGCTTTGAATCTGATTAAAGCCGGATATGAATTGTCGGTATACAATCGTACAGATGAAAAATTGAAACCATTGATTGATGCTGGCGCAAAGCCTTACAGGTCTGTACCGGAAATTTGCCAGGATTCAGATTTACTTTTTGTGATGCTTTCGGATGATACGGCAGTGTCGGTTGTATTTGATCAACTGTTGAGTATCGATATTAGAGGGAAACTGTTTATAAATATGAGTACTATTTCTCCGGATTTGTCGATTAAATTATCAGATATGGTTCTTGATAAAAAAGGCAAATATCTGGAAGCTCCTGTATCAGGGAGCGTAAAGCCTGCCCAGGATGGAACCCTCATTATTCTAGCCGGAGGGAAAGATGAAGACTATGATATAGCTATACCGTATTTTGAAAAATTAGGGAAACTATCTCTTTTACTCGGAGAAGTGGGACAGGGAACAAAAGCAAAACTGGCTATCAACTATTATATGTCTGTTGTGGTCGAAGGTTTGGCCGAAACTGTACTTTTTGCAGAAAAAAACGGTATAGACCGGGAAACGATGATGTTTATTACTAATGAGAGTGCTTGTGGAAGCCCTATGTCTAAAATGAAGACTCCTTCTATTTTGCAGGAAAATTATCCGGCAGCCTTTCCATTAAAACATATGATGAAGGATATTGGTCTGGCTCAAGGTCAGGGACTAAATACAGATACATCGAAAGCTATTTCTACTGTTTATAAAAAAGCTATGGATATGAATCTGGGAGACGAAGACTTGATGGCCGTAATTAAAGCATTAAAGTAAAGGATATATCTTATTATAAATAAAGGCTTTTGAAATCGATTTCAAAAGCCTTCTGTTTTTATAGCTTAGTTTACTTTATATAGATATATTTTCCAATAAGAATCCTCGTAATTGTCGAATTTTCTCAATAACGTCAGTTGGGGATTATTTGCTGTATTTATCTCCGCGGCAGAGATGATATATTCACCCCCCATTTCTTTCAAAACTTCGAAATTATAATCAAGATGATCAATCCGTGGATAATCATTGGTATTATTTAATATCTGCATGAAGCCGTTTTCCCCGAAAAAGGCATAGCACCACGATCCCCAGTCATCGTATTCTTTCTTTGTACTAGGACTTTTCTCCAATTCCTTTTCAATAATTTTCCGGAATTTCAGCTTATAAGCCAGGTCATAGTTTGTAGAATAACCATCTACAGTATAAAATCCGTTATATTGCGGTATTGCCGGATGAATACCTAAGCTGATTACCCTATAGGAATCCGCATCTTTACCGATAAAGTTTCTCACATCTGTAAACTGGTGTTCTGCATAGAATTTACTGTAAGGTATACTGTGGAGATTTTCCCCGCGGTTGTGTTCCTGAAAATATATGACTACACCTAATTGAAGGATTAAGGCAGCTATAGCAATGACTTGTCCTTTTTGTCTCAGATATTTCACAATTATACATAGCGATAGGCCAAAAAGCCCGTACCAGCAAACCGGCGTCAGCCAATAAATCCTGCGGGGATTCATAGGTATAAATTTTGCCAGAAATTCATGTATGAAGGATACTCTTCCCCAGATATACATTGCCGCAAAAAACGAACTAAGTATGATGAATAAATAGAGATATATGAAATGCCTGTTTTTTTCTTTATTTTTAATTAAAAGTACAGCAGCTATAATTGTTGCCGGAATAATTATAAAACGCTGTAAACTGACTGTAAATGCCCAAAATTCGCCTGCTCCGTCATCGATTACAATATGTTCGAATGCAGAACGGAGCGCTTTACCAAATGGTAGTGCCATATTGACGAAAGAAGTCCGCACACTGACGAAATCAGAATCATAAAAAAAGATGCTGAATAGTGGAAAATGGCTCAATATATAGGCTAAGCTTAGAAAGGCCAATCCTGTAAATAAATGCCAATTAACGGATTTATTTCTGAAAATGTCTATTATCCAGATGACAGCAAATACAAGTAATACGAATACTCCTATCAATATCAGGGATGAAAAGAAGGCATACAACAGAAGATAAAGCCAGTTAGATATACTTTTTTCTTTACGTCTTAAATTCAACAATGCATATACTGCCAAAGGTGAACCTGCAACTGTAGCCGTAAAGCTCCAGAAAGGCAGTAATCCGAACATCAGTCCTACGCCTATTGCAATGTATACGGGTGAATCTTTGAACAGGATGTACTTTTTTACAAGTAAGTAAGTTCCGAAGAAACCCATAATTGCCATCAGGAATTTACAAGCTGCATATCCGCCGAAGGGTCCTAATATATCAAAAAGTACTAGCGCAATATCGTATAACCCGTATACTCCCGCCCGGTGAATCCCGTCCATTATCTGGTCGACAATCAGGTTGGGTGAGGCGAAAATTCCTCCGGCATCAGATACCATTTTTGCCCAGATAATATTCGAGTCCATATTATCGTGGATGGGAAAATTGATATTCTTACCCAGAATCAGGTATGGAAGATAGACGAGGCAGATAACGAAAAGGGAAAGTAAAACGAGGCTTCGTTCTGTTGTTATTTTCTGAATAAAAGAAGACTGCATCAATCAATAAAGATTTAATTCAAGTACAAAAATACTCAATTATACTTAAAAACAGCAGATTTTTACTGATTACTATTTGGTTAGGATATTGCCTTTTTCAATCGCTGATTTTACAAAATCGCCTGTACGTGCAAATTCATGTCCTTTTTTCTGTCCCCATTCAATCAGTTTTCCGAACCGTCGCACCATATCTTCGTCCGTATTACGGGTGACATAAAACGGGAAATTATATTTATCCTTAGGACCGATATCCATAAATTCCCACGGATGGAAGTAGGCATTCATATATCCGTCTTTATTCAATACTCTTTGTGCAAAACCGCAATAAAGCCACAGGGGAAGATTGTGGAATGAAATCCAGAACATCGGAAATCTGACAAGCGGAGTGACCGAAGCCGGTAATTGCAATACATTCTCCCTGTAAAAATAGGTTCTCGGCTCGTTTAGCTTGTTGTATCTTCCCGGCAGGAAAGTCGGATTGATAGAAGAATTGTAAAGATAGCCGGCTTTGTAAACTTCTTCTTCGGGAACAGGAGCCATTCTCGCCATCCGGTAGCCCAATATTTCCACATTGGCAATTTCTTCCAGGATGTCTTTCGACATTCTCAGGTGGGGAGGTTCGAAATGGTCGTGTACATATCCGTGCGAAGCCAGTTCGTGGCCGTCTTCCACAATCCTTTTGACAATATCTTTTGCATGGGTGGCAAAATTAGCCGTCGTATAAAAAGTCGCTTTAACGTTATGCTTTTCCAGTAAATCGAGAATACGCGTAGTTCCTTTACGGGAAACATTCATTTGTAAATCAAATGGGATTTCATCACCGTATTCGCGGGGCATCTCGAATTCCTCAATATCGAAGCTTAACAATATTTTACCTTTCATCTTTTATACTAAATTTAATAGGCGGGTAAGCGGATAGACCAATTACAAGCAATGAATTAAGAAATTCTTCATTTTTAGTTTTTCATTCTTCATTTTGATTCAGATTAGTACTGCGTACAATATATGTTGGAAAACCTTTCGATTGGGAAAAGATACTTCCTATGTATAAACCTAAAACACCTAATACAATCAATTGTAATCCTCCGAATAAGGATACAGAAAGGATAAGCGACACCCATCCTGCCATCACATGCCCGGTATAAAGGCTGATAGCCGCATAAGGTATAAACAGTATCGACAGCAGTGCAACTGCAAAGCCGAAATAAACAGCCATCTTCAAAGGTTTTGTACTGAAAGACAGAATGCCCTGAGTAGCCAGGTTGAGCATCTTTTTGACTGTATATTTTGTTTCTCCCGAAAAGCGTTTGTTTGGAGTATAAATAATATCTTTCTGTTTGAACCCCATCCAGGTTACAATTCCCCGTATAAAAAGGTCGCTCCCTTTGAAATTGGCAATGACGTTAATAGCCCTTCTATCCATCAGCCGGAAGTCGGCAGTTCCCTCTTCCAGTTTTATATCCGAGATGGAGTTTAGTATTCGGTAGAACCATTTGGAAGATTTACGCTTCATTTTGCTCAGCGATTTATCCTCAGCTCGGCGGGTATAGACAATATCATACCCTTCCTCCCATTGTTTGAGGAGTACGGGGAGCATTTCGGGCGGATGCTGCATATCTGCGTCCATAGAGATGACACAATCTCCCGATGATAAGTCCAGCCCCGATTTTAGGGCATTCTGGTGCCCGAAGTTACGGGACAATTCGATAAAGAAAAGTTTATCATCCGTCTGTGCCAAAGTCTCGAGTACTTCCTGTGTCCTGTCTCTGCTTCCATCGTTTACAGCAATAATCTCATAATTATAATTTGTTTCTCTCAGGTTTGCATGAATAGCTTCTACTACAACAGGGACGTTATTCTCCTCGTTGTAGCAACTGATTACGACCGAAACCTTCTTTTTTCTCATGCCGGATTAATATTTACAGTCTGTCTAACCAGGATTTCAGGAGAGACAGCATTTCGTTGTGATACTTGAAATTATCGCGCATACCCCAGCCGTGTCCGCCTTCGGGGAAGATATACATAGTTGCGGAAATATTGTTGTCTTTGAGCGCCTTATAATACATAATGCTGTTCATTGACGGTACAGCCGTATCATCATCGCTAAGCAAAAGGATTGCCGGAGGGGTTTGCTCGTTTACGCGGGATTCATTTGAATATGCCAGCAGGTCGTTAGCCGACGGATTATTACCAAGTAGATTATTCTTCGAACCTTCGTGGGTATATTGCCCCATGGTAATTACCGGATAAAACAGGATAGAAAAATCGGGCCTTACTTCATTCGAAGTAAAATGGGTAGATGCGGTTGAAGCTAAGTGTCCTCCTGCCGAAAAGCCTGCAACACCGACTTTAGTGTTCATATTTTCATCCACCAAATCCCATTCTACAGCATTGGAGCGGACATGCTGGATTGCCTGCTGAAAATCTTCCAGAGGCACTTCTTTATGCTTATTAGGCATACGGTATTTTAGAATAATTCCTGCAATGCCCTGAGCCTGTAACCATTGTGCAAACTGATGGCCTTCGTGATTCATGGCAAGACGGCTGTATCCTCCTCCCGGACAGATGATTACAGCTATTTTCCTGTTGATCTCTTTTGGTGGAAGGTATATAATCATTTCCGGATTTGTGACATTTCCCACACTTCCGTTCTCATTTCTTTCGGGTTCTGTTATTTCGTTATTTGTAGGAGGAGCTCCGTCCCACAGTTTTATTGTTGTTTGTCCATTCATCAGCACTGAAAATGAAAATAATAATAAAGGTAATAATAAATATTTTTTCATATTTGGAATGATTTAAGATGTTCGAGGGCTTTGTTTTCACATTCGGTCATATATTCCCTTTCTCCGGGGCCTTTGTCATTGATACCGCAAAGATGAAGTATCCCGTGTATGATAACCCGGTAGATTTCTTCCTGATAATCTGTATTGAACTTTTCGGAATTAGTTTTTACCGTATCCAGACTGATAAAGATATCACCCGAAATAAAATCTCCTTCACTGTAATCGAAAGTGATGATATCCGTATAATAATCGTGGTCGAGATATTGTTTGTTTATTTCGAGTATCTTTTCGTCCGAGCAGAAAATATAAGAGATATCTCCTGTCGTTTTATGATAAGAAGATGCTGTGTCTTTAATCCATCTTGTAGTTATCCTCTTTTTTATGGGAGGGAATTTCACATCTTCATTTTGATATATAATTGCCATATTTTATTTATCCGAAAAATATATATGCTATACCTATTGCAGTAATTACACCGACTAGATCTGCGAGCAAAGCATAAGGTATGGTGTAACGGCTGTTTTTAATATTTACTGCTCCGTAATAAACAGCTACTACATAAAAAGTAGTATCGGTAGAGCCCTGAAATATTCCGGCAAGCCGTCCGACAAACGAATCGGCTCCGAAAGTGTTCATGGCATCCACCATCATTCCCCGGGCGCCGCTTCCGCTGAGCGGTTTCATCAGGGCGGTAGGCATTCCGTCTACCCACCGGGCATCAAACCCTAACGAGGCGACTGAGAATTTTATCCCGTCGATAAGAAAATCCATGGCTCCCGATGCCCTGAGCATTCCTATGGCTACTAAGATAGCAATTAAATAGG
>DQAM01000454.1 GCA_003523545.1 Dysgonomonas sp. | reverse complement strand
CAATCAACCGAAACCCCACGTGAGATAATCGGATATCCCGAAACGATAGTTGAAGGAAAACTAATTCAGCAACCGGAAAATTTAAACGATATATTAGGAATTGTAACGGCAGATTATCAAGCAATCTTAGAAAGTGAATGGTATAACTCTCTCCGCAAAAATTACAGCATCGTGATAGATGAAAAACTTCTTCATGAAATCAAACAGGGCATTAAACAATGATTATAAAAAAATATACATACATTTTATCTGCATTAATTTCAACGCTTTTATTTTTTACATATTGTTCTTCCAATAAAAGCGGACAAGATTTGGAATATGAAAGTCAGCCGATTGTATCTGTCAATGAGAAGACCTTATATAAATCAGATCTTATAAATTCCATTCCGGCAGGCCTGAATGCTGCCGATAGCACGCAGGCGGCCAATGCATACATCAAAATGTGGATAAATGACGAGCTCATATACGAAAAGGCTAAACAAAATGTCAACGATAGAGCGCGTATAGACGAGATGGTAGATAAATACAGGCAATCCCTGACTACCTTTACATATCTGGAGCAATTGCTCAAAGAGGAACTTTCGAAAAAAATATCCGACAGTGAGCTGCGTGACTATTATGATAAAAATACGGATGCTTTCAAACTCGAAGAAAGCCTTATAAAAGGCCTTTTCCTGAAAGTTCCCAAATCATCTCCGGAAATAGCGAACTTAAGGCAATGGTACAAATCGAATACGGAAGCAGCAAAAGAAAATATAGAAAAAGCTTCTATACAAAATACAGTCATATATGACTACTTTTACGACAGATGGGTAAGCATAGGTGATATTATTTCCAACATACCTGTTCCTATAAATAATACTAAAGAATTTGTGAGGACAAACAAAAACTACGAAACGCAAGACTCGAGTTACATTTATCTGCTTCATATCGAAGAGTATATTTCTGCCGGTGATAACGCTCCGTTCGATTATGCGAAATCCCGCATAAAAGATATTTTAATTAACAGGAACAGGGAAACTTTCTTAAAACAATTCGAAAAAGACCTGTATGATAACGCAATGGAAAACAATGCAGTTACCTACTATTTCGAAAGAGAAGAAGAAACACCCCGATAAAGTTTAAGCCGGGTACTATAACTTCTTTTAATATATTCAGATTACAAGTTCACTCTATTATTGTTATATTTACGCCACTTTTTAATATATATAAGGATGACGGGTTTTAGAAAAGCAATATTATTTTTAAGTTTTTTCAGTTTATTCATATCGTGGGCCAATGCCCAGGATAATATAGTAGACGAAATTGTCTGGGTAGTAGGAGACGAGGCTATCCTTAAATCGGAAGTAGAAGAAATCCGCCTTCAGATGCAGCTGGAAAGGCAGCGGTTCGACGGCGACCCCTATTGCCTCATTCCTGAGCAGCTAGCCTATCAGAAATTATTCCTCCACCAGGCGAAAGCAGATAGTATAGATATTCCACTGGCTGAAATAAACAGAATGGTGGATATGCGTATCAACAATATAATTGCATCGGTTGGTTCACGTGAAAAACTCGAGGAATACCTGGGGAAAAGTGTAGCTCAGTACCGTGAAGAACTGAGGGATCAAACCCGTGATAACCAGATTGTAGAAACAGTACAGAGAAATATAGCCGGGACGGTAAAGCTTACTCCTTCCGAGATACGCAATTACTATATGGAACTGCCTCACGACAGTTTACCATTCATCCCGACCACTGTAGAAGCGGAAATCATAACTATGCTTCCGCACATACCGATTCAGGAAATTGATGCTGTAAAAAACAGGCTCCGTGAATTTACGGATGAGATAAATGCTAAAAATAAAAGAGATTTTTCGACTCTGGCGATTTTATACTCTGAAGATAAAGGAAGCTCGACAAGGGGAGGTGAGTTAGGTTTTCTGGGAAGGACTTCCCTTGTTCCCGAATTTGCCAATGCAGCTTTCTCTCTGACCGATCCTACAAAAGTATCTAACATTGTAGAAACAGAGTATGGCTTTCATATCATACAATTGATAGAAAAGAGAGGAGACCGGATAAATGCCCGGCACATACTTTTAAAACCAAAAATTCCTGCTGAAGAAGTTGAGAAAACTGTACAGAGAATGGATTCCCTGAGGAAAGATATATTAGCCCAGAAATTTACATTCGAAGATGCCGCTTTGCATATCTCGGCCGACAAAGATACACGCAACAACCGTGGATTGATGGTAAACATGGAGGAGCAAAGCAATTACGGAGGAACTTCCCGTTTTGTGATGCAGGATCTACCGGCGGAAGTTGCAACGGTTGTAGAAAAACTCAAAGTAGGCGAGATTTCGGAACCGTTTGTGATGCAGGATTACAAGGGCAAGCAGACTATTGCCATTGTAAGACTAAAAAACAGGGTAGAGGCCCATCGCGCCAATCTGTCGGATGACTACCAGATTATGAAAATGATAGTGGAAGGGCAGAAACGCAACGATGTAATAAAAAAATGGGTCGAAAACAAAATAAAAAGTACATATATACGCATTAACGATAATTGGAAGAACTGTGATTTCCAATTCTCGGGCTGGATAAAAGAATAAGTTCATTACGACAAAAGCCTGTTACCCTAGCAGATAAGAATGGATAAAAGGATAAGCAAAATCTTTAAGACAAAGCACAAAATGCATATTACTGCCATTTTGTGCTTGCTTATTGTATATGCTTCGGCACAGGCATGGGTTATACAAAGATCCTCAGGACTTTCTGAATTTTTACCGCAACCGGAAATACAACAAAATGTACGCCCTGACAGCCAGCCTACAAGGATTATCCAGCTGATAAGAGCTAAATTACTCGACCACCGCTTAGGGGCAGATATAGATATATTTATAGATAGTGTAGTCTTGTATCACGAAGGAGCATATATGTATTGCGACAGTGCCTATGTGAATAGACTAACCAATACATTCGAAGCTTTCGGGACAGTACAGGTCGAACAGGGAGATACGTTGTTTTTGTATGGTAAATACCTCGAATATGACGGTAATACCCAGTTGCTGAGGGTACGTCGCGAAGTGCGCCTGGAAAATACAAATGACAATGTAACACTTTTTACCGATAGTCTAGACTACGACAGGACAAGAGATATCGGTTACTACTTTGATGGAGGTATGCTGGTGGATACATTAAACGAAATGACATCCTATTATGGTCAGTACGAACCATCTAAACACCTGGCTCTCTTTCAGGATAGTGTAATTCTGGTAAATCCTAATTTCACACTTTATACAGATACATTATTGTATAATACCACCACTAAAGTAGCTGATATAACCGGATTCAGCACTATTGTTTCCGACAGCGCAACTATATATACGACAAGAGGATGGTATAATACCGAAACCGAGGAGTCCCTCTTGCTCGACCAGTCCAGAATTGTCAATATCGAAGGATACCGGAGTCTTGTCGGGGATTCTATACTCTACAATAAAAGGCAGGGAATCGGGGAAGTATTCGGGAACATGTATCTGGAAGATACAATTCAGAAAATAATATTGACCGGAGATTACGGTTTTTATAATGAACTGACAAACTATGCAATGACCACTAAAAGGGCGCGTGCCATAGAATTTTCGCAAGGCGACAGCCTGTTCATCCACGGGGATACCCTGAAATTAATTACCCATCAGTTATCACCTGATACCGTTTACCGTGAAATCAAGGCATATTACGGGGTTCGTTTTTTCCGTATCGATCTGCAAGGAGTATGTGATTCCCTGCAATTTAATACGCAGGATTCGATATTGCATATGTACCGCGACCCGGTTTTATGGAATGAAAACAACCAGATATTGGGAGATACAATCACTGTATTTTTTAATGACAGCACTATAGACTGGTCCCACGTACGGCCGAATGCATTTGCCATACAGAATCTCGATTCGCTTCACTTCAATCAGGTAAAAGGCAGGGATATGAAGGCCTATTTCGAAAATAAAGACATAAAACATGTTTTGGTCGAAGGCAATGCAGAATCTATATTTTATCCCGAGGAAAGAGATAAGACCATGATCGGCATGAACCACACTGAAAGCAATTATCTTTCGATGGACTTCTTACAACGTAAAATCCAGCGCATAAAAATCTGGCCTAAGCCTGTAGGAAAGATGACACCCATTCCCGATATATTGCCGGGTACAGATAAATTAGGAGGATTCGTATGGCTCGATTATATACGCCCGCTCGATAAAGATGACATCTTTCGTGAAGTAGAGCGCAAAGGCAGTGATTCGCAGCAAGGAAGAAGAGGACGAAGAAGCACATCTCCCCCACCGTCTTCAACTCCGTCCCAGGCTTTGCCGGCAGATAGTGTTTCCATTCAGAATGGAGAAGTAATTATTGGAACGGATACGATTAATAATCCCGAAATGATTATAACCGAGATACAGCACCAAACTAATGAATCCGGTGAAAGCCAAAGTGAAAGTGAAAACTCCGAAACACAACCGGCAATCTTAACAAGAGAAAAAGAGAACGAAACCGAAATTATAGAAGAATAACCACACAGGAAATGATTGATATTATACGACTATTACCCGATTCTATTGCCAATCAGATAGCTGCAGGGGAGGTTGTACAAAGACCTGCTTCTGTGGTGAAAGAATTACTGGAAAATGCAATAGATGCCGGAGCAACCAATATACAGCTTATTATAAAAGATGCCGGACGCACCCTCATCCAGGTAATCGATAACGGCAAAGGAATGTCTTCGACAGATGCCCGTCTGGCATTCGAAAGGCATGCCACTTCCAAAATACGTACTGCTGACGATCTTTTCGCCCTTCGTACTATGGGTTTTCGAGGCGAAGCTCTTCCTTCGATAGCTGCTGTATCCCACATAGAATTAAAAACAAAACGGGCGGAGGATGAGTTAGGCACCCATATCATAATAGCTGGTTCGGCCGTTGAAAAACAGGAAGAAACAGCCTGTCCGGCAGGAAGTAATTTTTCTGTAAAAAATATATTCTTCAATACTCCTGCCCGCCGTAAGTTCTTGAAATCGAATGAAACGGAAAGAAAAAATATTCTGGCTGAGTTAGAGCGGGTTGCTCTAGTAAACAACGAAATAGAATTTACTCTAATAGAAAACGATATTGAAGTTCTGAAATATCCGGCATCTAACCTCAAGCAGAGGATAATAAACATTATCGGAAAGAATTTCAATCAGCAGCTTATCTCCATCGAAATAGAGACAAGCATTGTGAAGATTCATGGTTTTGTCGGTAAACCCGATTGTGCACGTAAAACCCGTGCCTTGCAATATTTCTTTGTAAACGGAAGGTATATGCGCCATCCTTATTTTGCCAAAGCGATAACCACCGCTTTCGAACCTTTAATTCCGACCGGAGAAAATCCTCATTATTTCATTTATTTTGAGGTAGAACCGGATACCATAGATGTAAATATACATCCGACAAAAACGGAAATCAAGTTTGAGAACGAACAGCCTATCTGGCAGATATTGGCTGCAACCGTAAAGGAAGCTTTAGGAAAATTCAATGAAGTACCGACTATCGATTTCGATACGGAAGGAGCAATAGATATCCCTGTATACAATCCTTCTTCCTCAAATATTCCACGACCTCAGGTGAATGTCAATCCGGCCTATAATCCGTTTAAGACTTCTGCAAATACTACTTACAACCGCCCTAACTTTAACTGGGAGGCTTTATATCAGGATTTCGAAAAGGGCACAGATAATCAGGAGGAACATTCGGAGAGGATTTTCGAAAAAGAATCGGATATATTCGATACTGCAGAAGATAATTCTTCGTCAAAAGACACATCGTCAGTACACTATCAATATAAAAATAAATATATACTTACATCTATCAAATCAGGATTGATGCTTATCGACCAGCGTCGCGCACATCTTCGTATTCTATTCGACCGTTTCCTCCAAAACATAAAGCAAAAGAAAGGAATTTCCCAACGGCTGCTTTTCCCCGAAGTTATAGAATTTTCTTCTTCCGAAGCAGCCATGATTCCATATTTAGTGGACGATATAGAAGCAGTAGGTTTTGATATAAGCAATTTAGGCAGCAATTCGTATGCTATAAACGGCGTACCGTCTGAGATCGATAATCTCAATTCGACCGAACTGATACATAATATGGTATCTAAAAGTATCGAGACGGGAAGCGATGTGAAAGACGAAATACAGGAGTCGTTGGCGTTATCGATGGCTCAGGCGGCTGCAATTCCTTATGGAAGAGCATTATCGGATGAAGAAATTTCGGATATTGTAAACCGTTTGT
>DQAM01000091.1 GCA_003523545.1 Dysgonomonas sp. | reverse complement strand
ATACCTCTACAGCAGCCTGGAAAATAATATCACCTTCATCGTAATTTTCATTCACATAATGAATCGTGATACCCGATTCTTCTTCCCCTGCTTCTACTACGGCTTGATGTACGCGGTCCCCGTACATTCCTTTCCCTCCGTATTTAGGGAGTAATGCAGGATGTATATTGATTATTTTCTCGCTATATGCATCCAATATCGGCTCTGATATTTTCAATAAAAAACCCGCCAGCACAACAAAATCGATTTTCTTTTCTTTCAGATAATCTGAAATCTTTCTGCCTTCCCTGAAATCAGCAGGCGAAAAAGAAACTGATTCGACAGCCAGATCTTTAGCACGTGAATGCACCAAGGCATCCGGCTTATTCGAAACCACAAGTTTCACTGTTATATCTTTGTTTCCTTCAAAATACCGGATGATATTTTCGGCATTTGACCCCGACCCCGACGCAAAAATTGCAATATTAATCATTACAAACAACTTATATAGTTTTGCACACTAAAATAAAAAATGTGCAATTTTAACGAATTTTCTATCCGAAATATTTGTTTCGTATAGGTAAAATACATTTACTTTGCACCGACAAAAATAGAAATAAAATTTAATTATTAATTAAAAACAAAAAGTTATGTCTGACGTAGCATCAAGAGTTAAAGCTATCATCGTTGATAAATTAGGTGTTGAAGAAACAGAAGTTACAGATGCAGCAAGTTTCACAAACGATTTAGGTGCTGACTCACTTGACACAGTAGAACTTATCATGGAATTCGAAAAAGAATTCGGTATTTCTATTCCGGACGATCAAGCAGAAAAAATCTCTACAGTAGGAGACGCTGTCGCTTATATCGAAGCAAACGCAAAATAATCTTTTTTCCACTAATATCAATTTATGGAATTAAAAAGAGTAGTAGTAACGGGCTTGGGCGCAGTAACTCCTCTAGGCAACGATGTGGAAACCACATGGAAAAATGCCCTGGATGGAGTTAGTGGAGCCGGCCCGATTACTCAATTCGATGCATCCAAGTTTAAAACACAATTTGCATGCGAAGTGAAAGATTTCGATCCAGGCAAGTACTTCGACCGGAAAGAACTTCGCAAAGCAGACAGATATACACAGCTTGCAGTAGCAGCATCCGAAGAATGTTTAGCCGACTCGGGACTCGATCTTGAAAAAGAAAACAGGGACAGAATCGGCGTGATTGTTTCGGCAGGAATCGGAGGTATCAAGACATTTGAAGAGGAGGTTTCCAATTATACTAAACATGAAGAATTGGGACCTAAATTCAATCCTTTCTTTATACCTAAAATGATATCCGACATTGCCTCGGGACTTATATCTATGAGGCATGGCCTGCGTGGACCCAATTTCGGTACTGTATCGGCGTGTGCATCTTCTACACATAGTGCAATTACGGCATTCGACCTGATCCGTCTTGGAAAAGCCGATGTAATAATTGCCGGAGGAGCTGAGGCTGCAATATCTATTTCAGGAGTAGGAGGTTTTAATGCTTTGACAGCACTTTCGACCCGCAACGATTCTCCCCAAACGGCATCACGCCCTTTCAGCGCCAGCCGTGACGGATTCGTTATAGGTGAAGGATCTGCCTGCCTTATCCTGGAAGAACTTGAACATGCAAAGGCCCGCGGGGCGAAAATATATGCAGAAATTGTAGGTGGAGGAATGTCGGCTGATGCTTATCACCTGACAGCATCCCACCCGGAAGGTATCGGAGCCAAACTCGTAATGAGGAATGCCCTGGAAGACGCTCAGATGAATGCGGACGAAATTGATTATATCAATGTTCACGGAACATCTACCCCTGTAGGCGACCCGTCGGAAGCAAAAGCAATAAAAGAAGTTTTTGGCGGCCATGCATACAAATTGAATATAAGTTCAACTAAATCGATGACAGGCCATCTGTTAGGAGCAGCAGGAGCACTGGAGGGATTATTCTCCATACTTGCCGTGAAAAACGACATCGTACCCCCTACCATCAATCATGAAGAAGGAGACGACGACCCGGAGATCGATTACAACCTGAATTTTACGTTCAATAAAGCACAAAAAAGGGAAGTCAGAGCGGCACTTTCAAACACCTTTGGTTTTGGAGGACACAACGCATGTATAATTGTAAAGAAATTTAAGAGCTAAGGAACAAGTGCTTAAAAAATTATATCGGGCGATAAGGCTTCTTCCTAAAAGAGGGAAGGAGCCTTATGTTTCTTTTTATAAAATATTAAATTTTTATCCGTACAATATAACCTTGTACGAACAGGCCGTGCTCCACAAATCGTCGTCCATAAAAATGAAAGACGGCAGATGGATTAACAACGA
This sequence comes from Dysgonomonas sp., assembly GCA_003523545.1. Classification (GTDB taxonomy): domain Bacteria; phylum Bacteroidota; class Bacteroidia; order Bacteroidales; family Dysgonomonadaceae; genus Dysgonomonas_A. The sequence goes on along the minus strand of DQAM01000091.1, from coordinate 2,434 downwards.
GCGGCTCGAGTTTCTGGGAGATGCAATATTAGATGCGATAGTTGCCGACATAGTATTCAAAGAATTCGAATACAAAAAGGAAGGTTTTCTCACCAATATGCGTTCCAAAATCGTGCAAAGGGATACTCTTAACAGGCTAGCTTTAGACCTGGGCCTGGACAAACTGATCAAGACTTCGGCACGTACATCTACTCATAAGACACATATGTACGGCAATGCTCTCGAAGCTCTTATCGGGGCTATATATCTAGATCAGGGATACAGAGTGGCAAAGCGTTTTGTGCATGAACGACTCATCACGGAGTTTCTGAAAATGGAGAATGTGTTGCAGCAGGAAGTAAATTTCAAATCGAAACTGATAGAATGGAGCCAGAAAAACAAAATACCTGTAGAATTCCGCCTGCTCGACTGCTATACCGACCAGGACAACAACCCGATATTTACCACATCCATATATATTTATGACATGGAATCTGGCAGCGGTCAAGGCTTCTCGAAAAAAGAATCCCATCAGAAAGCGGCTAAAGAGGCATTGAATAAAATATATCAGGATAAGGACTTCTTCAGGGAGCTTCTCTTAAAAAAAGAAGAGGAAGATGAGACCGGCATTAAAAAAAATGAAATAAAAGAGCTTGAATAAGCTGCATCTTTTTGAAATAAGTAGTGCATCGGCACTTCACATTTTTATTTAAGTTACTTACCATGTTAAAAGAAATTCAACTTATTTTAGGTATCTATCCGAGAAGAATAATCAGAAGTGTGAAAGCCATTCCCTGGTACAGAAGATGTAAGAGAGACTTTATAGAACAATGGAAAGCCGATGAGAAAAAATTCGGCGAAATAAAAAACTATCCCTGCCTGCTTGACAAGACAGAAGAGGGCGGCACTGCTTCGGGACATTACTTTCATCAGGACCTTTTTGTTGCTCACGAAATATTTAAAGCCAATCCTGAATCACACGTCGACATAGGTTCACGTATCAATGGACTGATTGCGCATATAGCCAGCTATCGTGCTGTTGAGGTTATGGATATACGTGCAGTAACACCTCAAATAAAGAATGTCAGATTTATTCAGGCAGATTGCATGTCACCCGGCTTTGCGTGGGAGAACTATTGTGATTCGGTATCCTCTCTGCATGCCATCGAACATTTCGGATTAGGACGTTACGGTGATACCATCGACATAAACGGCCACCTGAAAGGTTTGAATAATATATACAAAATGCTGAAAAAAGGCGGGACATTTTACTTCTCGGTTCCGATAGGACCTCAGAGAATAGAGTTCAATGCTCATCGTGTTTTCAGCCTCAAATATCTGCTAGACTATTTTAATTCTAAATACGATCTTTTATCTTTTTCTTTTGTGGATGACAAAGGAGATATGCACGAAAGAGTAATATTGAACGACAATCTGGTCGAAACAAATTGCGGATGTACTTACGGATGCGGTATCTTTATATTACAGAAAAAATAAGTTTAAAATCAATAAATAAGTATTACTGCTGCCTATATTCCATAATTACATATTCGTAACCGTTTTTTTCAAATTTTTCATCTGTTTCTACAAAACCAAACCTTGTATAAAATTCCGTTTTATTGACACGGGCATTACACCATACCCTTGCAAATTTCATATCTTTGGCGTAATCTAACAGCCATTCCATTAATTTGGTACCATATCCATTGTTCTGATGCTCGGGCAAGGTAGCAAACTTACGGAACTGTAGTTCACCATCTTTCAGGAAAAGAGAAAAAACACTTACAGGAAGCCCATCTACATAATATCCCATATGTATTCCTCTTTCATCATCCGCTAATTTTACAAACTCCTTATCTTTATCCGGATACATAGCTTTGCGGCGTATTTCTAAAACCTGTTCGTACGGTACTTCGTTTATCATTAAAATTACATATTTTAAAAGCGGCTAAGTTAACGAAAGAATGTATATTTGCAGTAAAGAAAATAGTAAAACCTATGAAAAAATCTTTTTTATTAATCTTCTCTTTATTTTTATCTGCCTTCGTATTTTGCCAGAGTATCAATTTGAAAGATATTACCGAAGGAAAGTACAGTGCCCGGGGTGTACGCCCGGTCGTTTCCTCAGCCGATGGCGAATATTATTTTCAGTCCGATCCGCAAAATACCAAGATCATTAAATATTCGTACAAAACAGGAGAAGCCGTACAAACAGTATTCGATGTCAAAACTGCACGGGATATAACCATCTCATCATTTCAAGGATTCCTGATGAGTCCGGATGAAAATAGATTGCTGGTATATACCAATAGCGAACCCATATACAGGCGTTCGTTTAAAGCGGATTATTATTACTTTGATATCCGCCGCAACCTGATCCGGAAGCTTACTGCAAATAAGTCGAAACAAATGTCTCCCGTATTTTCCACAGCCGGGCGTATGCTGGCTTCTGTCT
>DQAM01000105.1:853-3155 GCA_003523545.1 Dysgonomonas sp. | reverse complement strand
AAGAACCACCCCCTCTCATCTGAGATGAGACATCTTTTAATCAAAACAATTTTATCATTCAATGACTGTCTAGAATCCATTATTATCTGTTTATATACATTTTTTGATAATATTCCTGATAATCTCCGGAAGTAACATTATCCATCCACTCCTGATTATCCAGATACCATTTCACTGTTTTTTCTATCCCTTCTTCAAATTGAAGAGAAGGTTCCCAACCTAATTCATTTTTCAATTTCGATGAATCTATTGCATATCGCAAGTCATGCCCCGCCCGGTCTGTCACATAAGTAATCAATTTCTCAGATTGTCCTTCCGGCCTATTTAATAAACGGTCAACCGTCTTGATTATTACTTTTATCAGATCAATATTTTTCCACTCATTAAAACCTCCGATATTGTATGTATCGGCGATTTTTCCTTTATGATAAATCAGATCGATTGCTCTGGCATGATCTTCGACATACAGCCAATCGCGTACATTCTCACCTTTACCATATACAGGTAACGGTTTATTATGTCTTATATTGTTTATAAACAGAGGTATTAACTTTTCAGGAAACTGGTAAGGTCCATAATTATTACTGCAATTTGTGACAATAGTAGGTAAACCATAAGTATCATAAAATGCCCTGACAAAATGGTCGCTTCCTGCTTTACTTGCCGAATAAGGACTATGCGGATCATATTTTGTAGTTTCGGTAAAAAATGTTCCGTCAAATTGTAATGTCCCATATACCTCATCGGTAGAGATATGATAAAAGCAGTTCCCTTCATAAGGGGAATTCCAACATTCTTTGGCTGTTTGCAAAAGAGACAACGTCCCCATCACATTTGTTCTGGCAAAAGTAAAAGGATCTTTAATGCTTCTGTCCACATGACTTTCCGCAGCAAGATGAATTACTCCTGTAATATTATGATCTTTAAAGATTTTCAAGATAGAATCAAAATCACATATATCGGCTTTTACAAAAGTATAATTAGGCCTGTTCTCAATATCCTTCAGATTTGCAAGATTACCAGCATAAGTAAGTGCATCCAGATTGATAATATTATATTCCGGATATTTATCTACAAATAAACGTACTACATGAGAACCTATAAATCCTGCTCCTCCGGTTATTAGAATATTTTGCTTATATTTATTTTCCATCTTATGAATATAGTTTAATATAAAGATTCTTTATAGTCAAAAAGCCATCCGGCATCTTTCAACTGTGTATGTTTTTTATCTTTATCTGACAAAATAATTTTATCAGTTGGTATTTGCCAGTCAATCCCTAAGTCAGGATCATCCCAAGCTATAGCTCCTTCATATTGAGGAGCATAATAATTATCACACTTATATTGAAATATAACTTCATCACTCAACACAACAAATCCGTGAGCAAATCCTCTTGGGACAAAAAACTGCCTTTTATTTTCTTCTGATAGTTCAACAGATATATATTGTCCGAAAGTCGGAGAACCATTTCGTATATCTACTGCAACATCCAATACTTTTCCTTGAATGACTCTAACTAATTTAGATTGAGCATGTGGAGGCTTCTGAAAATGCAGTCCTCTTAAAACACCAAATGAAGATTTTGATTCGTTATCCTGTACAAAAATGGTTTTACAAACTTCCTCCTGAAATATTTTCTGAGAAAAAGACTCAAAAAAATATCCCCTGTTATCCGTGAATACTCTCGGTTCAATAATAACTACTCCTTCTATATCTGTTTTTATTATATTCATGATTCAAGTTCTCTTATTACTTTCAGTAAATATTGACCATATTGGTTCTTCAACATTGGTTGAGCGACTTCTTTCATTTTTTCAGAAGAGATCCAACCCTGACGTAATGCTATACCTTCTAAACAAGCAATCTTTAATCCCTGACGTTTTTCCAAAACTTCAACAAAGATACTTGCTTCACTTAACGAATCATGCGTACCGGTATCCAGCCAAGCAAATCCTCTTCCCAATAGTTGAACCTTTAATTCATGTTCTTTAAGGAATTCCTGATTTACGGTTGTAATCTCCAATTCACCTCGTGCAGAAGGTTTTATATTTTTTGCTACATTTACTACTTTATTCGGATAAAAATATAATCCTACTACTGCATAATTAGATTTTGGATTAGCAGGCTTTTCTTCTATACTTAACACATTTCCATCCTTGTCAAATTCAGCAACACCATACCGCTCCGGATCACTAACCCAATAACCAAATACAGTAGCTTTTTGTTGTTCTTCTGCTGTTTTAACCCCGTCTACTAACATCTCCGTTAAACCATGCCCGTGAAATATATTATCTCCCA
>DQAM01000105.1:0-777 GCA_003523545.1 Dysgonomonas sp. | reverse complement strand
CTCCAATAAATTTATCTCCTATGATAAAAGCTTGAGCCAAACCATCAGGAGAAGGCTGTTCTGCATATTCAAACCGGACTCCAAAATTACTACCATCTCCTAATAAGCGCCTGAATCCAGGAAGATCATCCGGGGTAGATATGATGAGTATCTCCCGTATCCCTGCAAGCATCAAAACCGAAATGGGATAATAGATCATAGGCTTATCATAAACCGGAAGGAGTTGTTTACTCACTCCTTTTGTTATAGGATAAAGACGCGTCCCGGATCCTCCGGCTAAAACTATACCTTTCATTTTATTTCGTATTGAATGAGTTTTTCATAAATTCTTTGCCTAACACCCAGCAACAAGCTCCAATAAAACCAACAAATATAAATCCAATTACTATAAGTTTTTTCTTAGGCTTATCTGGAACTAAGGGCACTACTGCAGGTTGTATTATAGTGTATACCGGCGTAGTATCCTGAACCTTAACCTTTGCCATTTGTAGTTGCTGAGCCATCTGGTTATATACGCCAAGAGTTAAATCCATTTCATTTTTCAGCCGTTCTTTTGTCGTACCATATCTTGCCGAAATTATATCTTGATTTCTATCCGTATAAGTAGTATACTCGTGTTGTGCCTTATTATAATCGGATTTGGCTTCTTCATATAACTTTTCTGTAAAGGCTAAGTCATTACGAGCCTTTTGCGTACGGTAATTAATAATGTATTTTTGTAAATAGGATGTTACAGTGTCTGCGATGAAAGCTGATATTTCAGGACTTTGCATCATA
>DQAM01000108.1 GCA_003523545.1 Dysgonomonas sp. | reverse complement strand
TTGGCTTATGGTTCAAGACAGGCAAGCGAAAAGATCGGTCCGTTCTCTACTTTAATATTCGAAATAGAATTACACGGTATAGAAAAATAATTTTTTGACGCACTATATAAAAGTAAGAGGTCCGGATAATAAGCTATCTGGGCCTTTTTCTTTCATTTTTATATCTTTCTGATGAATGATAATAAAATAAATTGTCAGAAAAATGCTTTGATTTGAGAGAAAAATGACGAATATCAAAAATAATTCATTATATTTGATACAGAAAAATAGTAAAAAGACAAAACATGGAGAAAATTGATAAGCTTGACAAAAAGATTCTGGAGATAATTTCCCAGAATGCAAGGATACCGTTCAAAGACGTAGCTTTGGAGTGCGGAGTGTCCCGGGCGGCAATACACCAGCGGGTACAGCGTATGATCGAAATGAAGGTCATCATTGGTTCCGGTTACAATATAAATCCGAAAGTATTGGGATATAATACATGTACATATATAGGGATCAGACTGGAAAAAGGTTCTATGTACAAGACGGTTATACCCGAACTGGATAAGATACCCGAAGTAGTAGAGTCGCATTTTACAACCGGGCCGTACACCATCCTTATTAAATTGTACGCGCGTGATAATGAACATCTGATGGATCTTTTGAATACCAAAATACAAGAGATAGACGGTGTAGTCGCTACCGAAACGATGATCTCTCTCAGTCAGGGAGTAAAAAGGCAGATACCTATAAGCAAACCTGATTGAGTGCGGACTATATAATTGACAATTAAGAGGATAATCTTATTTTTATAAGATTATCCTCTACTTTTTTTACTAAAAAAAGCAAAAGCATAAGTAATCAGCTGATTTTTTAATACTTTTGCAGTTTGGACAACCCAAGCGAAATAATGTGAGATGGGAAACGAAAACAAAAGTAATTTTCTGACAAAGATTCTCTCTAACGCCCTGATAAAGAATATACTTATCATGGCTGTATTGAGTTTAGTTCTGATATTTATTACCCTTTATATATTGCAGGTATATACAAGGCATAACCATTCGGCTGTGGTGCCCGAACTGAAAGGTATGCAGGTGTCCGATGCCGCAGCCATAGTGAAAGCCGCCAAGCTGGATTATGAAGTGGTAGATTCCCTATACCAGGATGATGGTGTGCCGGGAGCTATTCTTGAGCAAATACCCAAAGGGGCATCTAAAGTAAAAGAAGGACGCACTATATATCTTACCATACAAAGTGTAAATGAACCGTTCGTTGCGGTACCCGATTTAGAAAACGCTTCATTGAGGCAGTCGGAAACATCTCTGCGGACTCTAGGTTTTAATAATATAACAATTGAATATATACCATCAGAGTATAGAGATCTGGTCTATTCTATAGAATATGACGGGAAAGTATTGGGGGCAGGCCAGAAAATACCAAAGAGTTCGCGTATTACCATTAAAGTGGGCGACGGGAACAGCCCCTTCTCATCCGGAGACAGCCTTGACATTGATGATGGTAATATTCCGCCTCTGGATTTTGGCGGGCAGATTGATGATAATTTCTAAACTATGACAGACAGTTTTGATGATATAGATGATCTTAATGAAGAGGATCTGGAGCAAGACTTGTCCGGATTATTTGAACATTACCGTTTTACAGCCGATAAAGGGCAGGGATTGCTGCGTGTCGATAAATTTCTGACTGTCCGTATAGAAGGTATTTCCCGCAATCGTATACAAAATGCTGCGGATGCCGGATGTATACTCGTGAACGATATTCCCGTCAAATCTAATTATAAGGTCAAGCCTTGCGATGTCGTAAGCGTTGTGATGGACAGGCCCCGCCGCGAATTAGAAATTATTCCTGAAGATATTCCTATCGATATAGTATATGAAGACGACGACCTGATGGTAATCAATAAACAGCCGGGTATGGTCGTACATCCCGGTCATGGCAACTATACAGGCACGCTGGTTAATGCTATTGCGTTCCACCTGAAGGATACACCGGGATATGATTCGAAAGATCCCCGTCTGGGACTGGTGCACCGCATCGATAAGAATACATCCGGATTGCTTGTCATAGCTAAAAACGAATTTGCCAAAACCTATTTGTCCGCACAGTTTTTTAATAAGACATCGAAGCGTGAATATCTGGCGCTCGTATGGGGCAATATTTCGGAAGACAGCGGCAGGATAGAAGGCAATATCGGGCGGAGTGTGAAAGACCGCCTGCAAATGACCGTCTTCCCTGAAGGAGATAACGGAAAACCCGCTGTTACCAACTACGAAGTAGTGGAACGCCTCGGGTATGTTACTCTTGTTAAATGCAGGCTCGAAACAGGCCGTACGCACCAGATACGCGTACATATGAAATATATCGGGCATACCCTTTTCAATGACGAAAGATATGGCGGCAACCAGATACTTAAAGGAACTACCTTTACCAAATACAAACAGTTTGTACAGAATTGTTTCCAGATATGCCCCCGGCAGGCATTGCACGCACGCACACTCGGCTTTATCCA
>DQAM01000077.1:2168-4681 GCA_003523545.1 Dysgonomonas sp. | reverse complement strand
TATACCTGCCATAGATATTCACAAAATAAGCGTCGAGTATCTGTTCCAAAAAGTAGATATGTACGGTTCGGAAGATTTTGATATGGATAACGGAAAAGAATTTGCAGACGAATGGAATGTAATCCTCAATCTACGGAAAAGCCTGGAGGAAAAGGGTAAGGATGTATTGGTTAAGGATTTATAAATACTTATATCCAAAACGCTTTCCTTACCTTTCAATTTATACCTGGCTATTTTAAAATATAATTCCTAATTTCAGGCTGATGGAAGAAAACGAAAGGGATTCAGCAAATTGACTCGAAACATACCCGTTCGAACTGCTTTTCAACCTTTCCAGCTTTTGTAATTGATAACCTGCCGACAGAGTAAACCTCTTCTTCCATAACCTCTTTTCGATTCCTAAAGCAGGATTCAGATAAAACCCGCCGTTATTATCGTCCGTTAATGCAAACCCGTAACCTGCCGAACAGTCTGCAAAAAAGACAAACTCAAATACCGGATTCAATATGTATTTAATATTTCCAAAAAGTGGAATTGTAGAAATATCATCGTACAATCCATAACCTGTACCCGCTCCGAATGCCCAATGAGAATTATAATTAAAGTGACCTATCCCTTCCACAGTAAAAGGAACAGCAGAGGGTTCGCTCATAGATAAGCCTGTACCCAACCTGACAGAAGCCGAGTATTGCTGTGCCGGCAGAAGAACTGAGGATGAAATAAAAAATAAGAATAAGATTATTTTTTTCATATTATTTTATCCTTTTAATGGTTATTTCCTTTACAATATCTACGGCTGTTGTAAGTTTCGATAAATCGGTATAAAGTTCTCCGGTCGTTCCGTCGGGACTGCTGTGCCCTATTATCTGAGCCTTAAGTTCCTCTTGCCCCGAAGTTAAATCTATGATTGCTTCATAAACCACAGCAGGCTGTCCGCTTTCAGCTGTATAATTTTCGTCACCCGCTTTTGCCGATTCCGGGTAATATTCGTTCCAGTCAGTCGAATGATTGAACTCAGCCTTTATCCTGAATTTTTCGAGATTCTTATTCGGGAGCATTTTAATATCGAAATCTTCTTTCGGTGTAGCACCCGATACTGCATCAGGGAATTTCTTGCCTGTAACATGACTGCTTTTATGATTCCAATAAGGCAATGCTTCATTACGGGGATCTCCTCCGTTACCCTGCCACGAACTTGTTCCTGTCTTATGGGAAACATACAGGGTAGACAGGTAATTTCCCTCCATATCTTCGAGCCAAAGCGCTATCTGAGGCGGATTCTTCTTCTTTAGTCCGAGAAACATACTGAAATCATGTTTCCACTCCTTTCCCGCAGTAACAGTTATTTTCATATCTCCGTTTTGATACTCTACCAAATCCTTCTGACAGGAGCAACAGAGTATACCTAAGGACATTGTCCCCAGCAGTAATTTCTTAGTAAATTTCATTTTAATTTATATTAATGAAACAATTATTTTATCTATGCCTTTTGCCAGTTCTTCCCACCCTTCATCGCTCTGAATGTTTATGTTATTATAATACCGGCAGTTCTCTTCTGCTATTGCAAGATAAGTTATGCCTGCAGTGACGATAGTTACAATAGCCGCTAATTCGCGCGGTGCCAGATTGATTAACGGTTCGATGGCTGTAAGCCTGCCGAGCCCTGCCGATTCGCGTTTGTCTCTGATTTCCTTAACTATTTTGCTATTGCTTGTCAATTCCCAACGGGAAAGCCTGTTCAGAATGCGGTTTTCCCGTAGATGGGAAATCTGGTTTCTGAACATCTGCTTAGCATATTCTTTAAGCTGCGGAAGTTCGGGAATATCATCCGGTACATTCATCCAGAAGTCATTCCTCTTCAAACATTCATAGATAAGTCCGTCTAAAGAACCGAAATACCGGTATATAAGCTTCTTATCCATGCCGGCTTTCTCAGCTACGGCATTCACACCTAATTTTTCGAATCCTTTTTCTATTATCAACTGTTCTACAGCATCTATAAATCTCTTCTCGGTAACAGTCCTGTTTTTCTCCATTCTTATCTCAGTTTGTTAATTAAACGCAAATATATGTCTCCATATGGTGACATGCAAATATTTAAGCAAAAAATATCATTTTTATTTCTGAAAAACATTCTTTTGATTTAAGCTATCAGCTAATAGCTATTGGCAAACAGCTTAAATTAAAAAAAACAATATATTTGCATTTACAATTTAATTTTAGAAATCAGATGGAAGAAAAAAAGAAACATATAGAAACCCTCTGCGTACAGGCGGGATGGACTCCGAAAAAAGGAGAACCGCGTATATTGCCGATATACCAGAGTACAACTTTCAAGTATGAAACCAGCGAGCAGATGGCAAAGCTGTTCGATCTGGAAGAAAGCGGATATTTTTACAGCCGTCTCCAAAATCCGACCAACGATGCCGTTGCCGACAAAATAACACAGCTCGAAGGGGGTGTTGCAGGTATGCTCACAGCTTCGGGACAGGCAGCTAATTTTTATGCCATTT
>DQAM01000077.1:926-2083 GCA_003523545.1 Dysgonomonas sp. | reverse complement strand
TAATTTTTATGCCATTTTCAACATTTGTTCTGCCGGAGACCATTTTATAAGCGCTTCTACTATTTACGGCGGTACATACAACCTGTTTGCCGTTACCCTAAAAAAACTGGGAATCGAAGTCACTTTTGTTGACCAGGATGCCCCGGCAGAAGAAATTAAAAAGGCGTTCCGCCCTAATACCAAGGCGCTTTTCGCCGAAACGGTTTCTAACCCTGCTATGAACGTGCTCGATATTGAGAAGTTTGCTGAAATAGCCCACAGCGAAGGTGTCCCTTTGATTGTAGATAATACCTTCCCGACGCCTATCAACTGCCGACCATTCGAATGGGGCGCTGATATAGTAGTACATTCCACTACCAAATACATGGACGGTCATGCGGCTGCTCTGGGAGGTGCGATTGTGGATAGCGGCAATTTCGACTGGGAAGCGTATGCAGACAAATATCCGGGACTCACCCAGCCCGATGAATCCTATCATGGACTTACTTATACCAAAGCTTTCGGAAAAGGAGCGTATATTACCAAAGCAGTTGTACAACTAATGAGAGACCTTGGTTCGGCCCAATCCCCGCAAAACTCTTTCCTGCTTAATATCGGGCTCGAAACGCTTCATCTGCGTATGCCGAGGCATTGCGAGAATGCTCTTAAGGCAGCCGAATATCTTGAATCACGTCCGGAAGTTGCATGGGTAAACTACCCCGGACTGGAAGGGAATAAATATTACGAACTGGCACAAAAATACATGCCTAACGGAACCTGCGGGGTAATGACTTTCGGACTCAAGGGGGGGCGGAATGCTTCCATAAAATTTATGGACAATCTGGGACTGATAGCAATCGTAACGCATGTGGCAGACGCACGATCATGTATCCTTCATCCGGCGAGCCATACACACCGCCAGTTAAGCGACCAGCAACTGATCGAAGCAGGTGTTGCTCCCGACCTGATTCGTCTTTCGGTAGGAATCGAAAATGCAGAAGATATTATAAACGATATTGAACAGGCATTAGGATAATAAATATTAACTAGTAAATTATGGAAGGGGCTGTCTTACAAAGTAAAGACGAACTATCATAGGGTAATTTATTGTCATTCTGAATGAAATGAAGAATCTCGATACACTGTAACAAAATGTTTCACTTTGTTCAACATGACAA
>DQAM01000077.1:0-686 GCA_003523545.1 Dysgonomonas sp. | reverse complement strand
GTTCAACATGACAAAAAGGTAAAAATTACTTTCAGCCAGCCCCTTTCATCGAATATAGAAAATTGTTTCTTAATTGCCGAAAATACGGGTGTATGCATCGGATGCGACTTTTAATACATCCCCATCTGAAAGGCTGCTGTAATTATTCTTTTGACGGGTCCATTCTTCTTCCATCGAAAAGAAATCGATCGGCTCTGTGTTCTCACCTTTCATCTGCTTGATTGTATTTTCAAAGAAGAGTTCCCACCGTTTATAATAAAGGTCTGATAAGATGCCGTTCCATTCCCTGTTGGAATAATCGTGCAGACCGCCTTGTTCTGATGCGGCTTTATTTCCCCAGACAGTTATCAATGTGCGGGCATTCCATTCGTATAAATCACGGTTTTCAGGAATTTCTGATAATGACCTCGCCTGCTCGATCCAGTTCCCTACCTTAAAGTCTTTTTGGGTTGCTAATAATTTATCCTGACACTCTATCGCTAACAGGAAGCTGTCGGACATCAGCTTAAATTTCTCTATATTTTTTTCTTCATAAGCCTTGGCTATTTCCTTTGAAAGATGATTTCCTTTATCTGCAAGGCTTTGACGGAGTACGTCTACAAGGTCGTATTTATAATTCCCGCTATCTTTAAATCTTTCTGCGGCAGAAAGAAGTTTTTGGGCTGCCTGGCGGGTATAACCGGGAT
>DQAM01000494.1:3498-7152 GCA_003523545.1 Dysgonomonas sp. | reverse complement strand
AAGAAAATATTTATATTAATTATAATAGTTTTAATCGGCTTCCCGATTGTCTCAAATCTTCATGCCCAGCAGAATGAGAGTTTGAGGGAACGATTGGCACGCAGACAGCAGGCGCAGCAATCCGGGAATACTGCAAATCGTAATCTCACGCTCAGGGCACAGCTCATGAACGATGCGCAGACAGAAGATATTTCGAATGCTTCATGGATGCGCGAAATTTACAGGGAACTGGATCTGGAGAAGGATGTGAATGCTGCGCTGTATTATCCGGTTAAGCCTTTCGGAAATAGGATGAACCTTGCAACTATGATTTTTAATAAGGTTGTGTCGGGAGAAATAACAGCTTATAAGTTTATACAAGGAGCTACAGAACGCCTTACGGAAGATAATATATTGAAAGTCGACAGCGCTTTTTTCTATGGATTAGATGTGCCTTTTGAAATAATCGACGGAAAGTATGTTGTAGATCCGGATTTTGTTCCCAGTGAAGAAGTCCGTAAATATTATATCAAAGAAGTATGGTACTTTGACAAAAATAATTCAGTTGTGGGTATCCAAACCACAGCCTTGTGTCCTATAATGGAATTTCAGGGGTACGATACAGGTATGGAAAGATATCCGCTTTTCTGNNTCTTACGAAAGTATACGTCCATATACTTCGCAGATGCCTATTATGGTGTCGAGTCTTAATAATGCGGTCACTCAGACTATTAATGATTTTTTTGTTAAGCGTAATTTCGACGGCGAAATATATAAAACTACCAACACCCGCAACCTGAGTTTGCAGGAACAGTATCAGCATCCCGATTCACTAAAAAATGCACGAAATAAAATAGAGCAGCAATTAATAGATTTCAGGGATAACTTGTGGGTATATAACGATTCTATCGATTTTACGCAACAGGACAGAGAAGCACGAAGAGAAAGGGCTTCCGGTAACTCGGGTTCTAATAGTGAAATAAGAAATCAAAGAAGCGGACAGCAGAAAAGTTCTGCCGTACGTACCATGAGGAACCGTAAACGAAACTAATTGCTTTAAATCTGCATTTTACTTAAATAGAATGTTCTTTATGGGAACAAGAAGGAAAAAAATCGTATTTGCTACTAATAATGCGCATAAGCTGGAAGAAGTGCAGGCTATGCTTGGAGAATATTACCAGGTACTTAGTCTTCAGGACTTGGGTGAAAATACGGATATTCCCGAAACAGGAACAACTTTAGAAGAAAATGCGATGATTAAGGCAGACTATCTCTGGAAAAAATACAGACAGAATTGTTTTGCGGATGATACCGGTCTCGAAGTAGAGGCTTTGAATAATGCTCCGGGAGTATATTCGGCGCGGTATGCCGGTGAACAAAAGAGCTCCGCTGATAATGTGAAAAAGCTTCTCAATGAACTGCAGGGCAAGGATAACAGGAACGCCCGTTTCCGTACCGTCATTGCTTTGATTCAGGATGGTAAGCGTTATCAATTTGAAGGGATAGTAAACGGCGTGATAACCGAAATACCTGCAGGAGAATCCGGTTTCGGATATGATCCGGTATTCCAACCCGACGGATATCAAGAAACTTTTGCAGAATTGGGACTGGATATAAAGAATAAGATAAGCCACAGGGCTAAAGCTGTAGAGCAGCTTGCTTTGTTTCTCAGAAGAAAATAAGACCGTTTCTTATCGTTTTATTTTTTAGCCGACTTGCATTTTAAATTATGTCGAATTGGAAAGATTTTTTTTACTTTCAAAAAAGCGACAGGGTTGCTATACTTTTATTATCCATCCTGATATGCGTGGGGATTATTCTGTCTTTTGTCCTCTTTCAGATTAACGAACCCGCATCCTCTTATATCGCCGGAAACGAACAGATTCAAAAGCAGTTTGCCGAGTTTGAAGGAGAAATGAAGGACATTTCTGCCGAAACAGATACAGCCGGATTTGATTCTGATAATATTCCTAAATCTAATAAAAATACAAAAAGTAAATTGTCGGAAGGACAAGTTATAGACCTCAATAGTGCCTCCGTAGATAAGCTGTTGCAATTACCCGGAATTGGGCAGACATTAGCAGTAAGAATTGTCGAATACCGTATGCAGCTGGGGGGATTTGTAAATCTCGAACAGTTGCAGGAAGTAAAAGGGATTACGGTAAGCAGATTCAGTAATATTCTCCCTTATCTTATATTAAAAGAAAAGCACAAGCCGATAAAAATCAATAAAGATTCGGAGGAAAGTCTTTTATCACATCCTTATCTGGATCGAAGGCATGTAGAGGTAATCTTGATTGTAAGGAAATCTCGAAATATAAATAGTGTAGAAGAATTGGATGCAACCGGACAATTTACCGCACGCGATATAGCCCGGCTGCAGCCTTATATAAGTTTTGATTGAATTATCACACCACTTTGCTTCCCGGCTTCACTGTATTTGTCGGTTGGACTACCGATAAATTCCCTTGTTCATCCTCTATGGATAATATCATGCCTTGTGATTCTACTCCTCTCAATTTACGTGGTTCCAGGTTCGCAACAAAACAAACCTGTTTTCCTATCAGGTTTTCGGGCTTATACCATTTTGCAATACCGGAGATGATAGTCCGCTGTGATATTCCGTCGTCGATAAGGAATTGTAGAAGCTTATCCGCTTTGGGGACTTTTATGCATTCCAAGACTGTGCCTACACGTATATCCAGTTTTTCAAAATCGCTGAAAGCAATATTCTCTTTTATAGGTGCAACCGCAGTTTTTTGATTGGCTTCATTATCTTTTTTCGTATCGAGAAGCTTTTGTATCTGCCTTTCGATGGTTTCATCTTCTATCTTTGCAAAGAGCAGGCTGGCTTCATTCATCTGATGTCCTACTGCCAAGAGGTCTGTATTTCCCAGCTGTGACCATTGAAGGTCATAAGTATTAATAAATTCCTTGATCTTGCCTGCGCTGAAAGGTAAGAAAGGTTCGAAAGCTATTGCCAGATTGGCGGTTATCTGTAAAGAGATATTCAGTATAGTTTCGGTACGTGCGGCATCTGTTTTTATCGTTTTCCAGGGTTCTGTATCCGCCAGGTATTTATTCCCTATGCGGGCCAGATTCATCGCTTCTTTCAATGCATCCCTGAAACGGTATGTTTCCAGATATTTTTCTATATCCTTTTTTACCTCGGAAAATTCCGACAATGTTTCTTTGTCGTAATCTGTTAGTTCATGAAGCGGAGGCACTTTCCCGTCAAAATATTTATGAGTAAGAACCAATGCCCTGTTTACGAAATTGCCTAAGATAGCTACCAGCTCATTGTTGTTCCGCGCCTGAAAATCTTTCCATGTAAAATCATTGTCTTTTGTTTCCGGTGCATTTGCCGTCAATACATAACGCAGTACATCCTGTTGTCCCGGAAAATCTTCGAGGTATTCATGCAGCCAGACTGCCCAGTTGCGGGAAGTAGAGATTTTATCACCTTCCAGATTGAGGAATTCATTCGCCGGAACATTGTCAGGTAAGATGTATGAACCATCCGCTTTCAGCATAGCAGGAAATACTATACAATGGAAAACAATATTATCTTTTCCTATAAAATGTACCAATTTTGTATCTTGCGATTTCCACCATTTTTCCCAATCGTCGGGAAAAAGTTCCTTCGTATTCGAAATATAGCCTATAGGCGCATCG
>DQAM01000494.1:0-3336 GCA_003523545.1 Dysgonomonas sp. | reverse complement strand
ACTTTGCCTTCCGCCTCGGGTAACGGAATGGGTACACCCCAGTCCAGGTCACGGCTTACGGCACGCGGCTGCAGTCCCATATCCAGCCACGATTTACATTGGCCGTATACATTAGGCTTCCATTTCTTATGATCTTCAAGAATCCATTCTTTCAGCCATGCTTCATGTTTATCGAGTGGAAGATACCAATGTTTTGTTTCTTTCAATATAGGGGCTTTCCCGGTGATAGTCGATTTAGGATTGATAAGGTCGGTCGGGTTGAGTGATGTTCCGCAGACTTCGCACTGGTCGCCATATGCATTGGGATTGTGGCAATGCGGGCATTCACCCATAATATAACGGTCTGCCAGAAACATTTTAGCTTCTTCGTCATAATATTGCTCGGAAACTTTTTCTTCGAATTCTCCCTTATTATAAAGTTTCAGAAAGAAATCCGAAGCCGTTTGAAGATGTGTTTCAGAACTTGTACGTGAATAAATGTCAAAAGCAATACCGAATTCTTCGAAAGATTTTTTAATGATATTATGGAATTTGTCTACAATATCCTGCGGGGTAACTCCTTCTTTTTTTGCCCTTATGGTAATAGGTACCCCATGCTCATCAGAACCACCGATATGTACTACTTCTTCCCCTTTCAGACGGAGGTATCTGACATAAATATCGGCAGGAATATATACCCCTGCAAGGTGGCCTATATGTACAGGCCCGTTGGCATAAGGAAGGGCTGAAGTTACCAGTGTTCTTTTGTATTGCTTAGCCATATTGTTCTCTTTTAACAGATTATTTTCTCATTTCAGGTTTAATTTACAAATATAGCAAGATGCGCATAATTATATGCAACAATTCAGCATTCTTTGCATCTCTTAATTTAACGATAATTATATATGCTAATATGTTTATATAATGAGAAGAATAGTTTATGCAGTTTTGTTCGTTTTTTTATGTTTTAATCTGAAAGCCCAAAAAGCATCGGTTGTTATTGATATTGGCTGCCGTAATAAGATGGAAAATGCCTCATGGGGTATAGGCGGGCAATTCAGGTACTCTCTGTTTAAGGACTTCCGTTTGGCGTCCGATGTAATTGCGTATTTCCCTCAAGATGGTAATTTTGGGCTGGATGTAGGATTAAATGTACAATACTTATTCAGAATCCTGCCTAAGGTGTCTGTTTATCCAGTTGCCGGATTGATTATATCTAATCATTCGCTCTCAGCAGAACCTAATGCCCGAAATATGACTGATTCCGGGTTTAGCTTTGGATTGGGTGCAGAATTAAATATTTTCCCTAAGGGTTTTATTAATGCCGATTGCAGATATTCCATTATTAGTAAAGAAAAGCCTTACTGGTATAGGGATTATGGCATAATAAGGCTTGGATACGGCTGGCGTTTCTGAAATTATTGCTGGTTCTGAATATAAACGGAAGTAACTTTTTAATTACTTCCGTTTTCACTATTACTTAAGTTCTATTTCCTGTTTCAGGTCTATCTCTTCTTTGTTGCTGTCATAAAAATGATATTCGAGAAAAGCGAGGCTTTGGTCGGGTATTATTTTCATACCGAAACCGTATCTCCATTTCCACTTCCACTTTAAAGAAGGGCATCCTTTACTTATAAATGCCGCAATGTATGGGTGTACATGCAAGGTAAATTTCTTCACATTTAGTTTGTTAACTAAATAACTTATTTTGGATCTAAGCGAGTCTGTGAATAAGATGGATGGTTTTATTTCGCCTTTTCCGAAACACGTAGGACATATTTCCGTTGTATCTATAATCATTTCGGGGCGTACGCGCTGGCGGGTGATCTGCATCAATCCGAATTTACTCAACGGTAGGATATTATGCTTTGCCCTGTCATTCGACATCAGTTCCTGCATTCGTATCATCAGCTTGTTACGGTGTTCCCCTTCAAGCATATCGATGAAGTCGATGACGATAATTCCTCCTAAATCCCTTAAGCGTAATTGTCTGGCAATTTCTTCTGCTGCTGCCAGGTTTACTTCAAAAGCGTTGTTTTCCTGTCCTGCCTCTTTTACTTTGGCGCGGTTGCCGCTGTTCACGTCTATTACGTGCAGTGCTTCTGTGTGCTCGATAATCAGGTAGGCTCCGTTACGGAAGGTCACGGTTTTACCGAAAAGCGCTTTGATCTGCTTCGTAACGGCGAAATGATCGAAAATCGGGAGTTCTCCTGTATAAAGCTTTACAATGTCTCTCTTCTCAGGGGCTATAATGCTGATGTAATCTTTAATCTGGCTATATACCTCTTTTTCGTTAACATGTATCTCCTGGAAAGTAGGGTTGAATACATCACGTAATAATCCGACAATACGTCCTGTTTCTTCGTAAACAAGGGTGGGGATTTTTTCTTTCTGTATTTTAGGAACATTTTCTTCCCAGCGTTTTACAAGTGTGCGGAGTTCGCTGTCTAACTCGACAACTTTTTTTCCCTCGGCTACGGTGCGTACAATCACACCGAAATTTTTTGGCTTTATACTTTGTATCAGTTGGCGCAGCCGTGCTCTTTCTTCTTTCGATTTTATCTTTTGTGAAATCGATACCTTATCATTAAAAGGTATCAAAACCAGAAATCTCCCGGCAAAGGAAATTTCGGAAGTGAGACGGGGCCCTTTGGTTGAAATCGGTTCTTTGGCTATCTGAACCAGTATTTCCTGTCCCGGTTTAAGTATGTCGCTGATGCTCCCGTCTTTATCTATGTCCTTTTGCATAGACATCTTAGAGATGCTCGGGAAGCGTTTTTTGTCACTCAGAGCCTGCTTATAGAATTTATCCAGCGAGGCAAATTGTGGTCCTAGATCCAAATAGTGAAGAAATGCGTCCTTTTTGTACCCGATATCGATGAATGCAGCATTTAGGCCGGGCATAAGTTTTTTAACCTTGCCGGCATAAATGTTACCTACCGCAAAGGATATATCTCTTGCTTCTTTCTGAAGCTCGACGAGCTTTTTGTCTTCAAGTACAGCAATGGATACTTCCTGCGATTGGACATCAACTACTAATCCGCTATCCATGTTCTTAAACTATATTCATGTTTAAACGTCATATTATCAACTTTGTCTGCATATTACCCAGATGTGCAAAGTGTTAATTCGTTATTGATATAATATGACGCGGGGTTCAAATGCACAAAGAACAAACTTAAAAACGTTTTTGGAAACTTTAAGTTTGTTCTTGTTGTTCTTTTCACTTAAAAGAAGACCAGAAAAAATTATTTTTTCTTTTTGTGTCTATTCTTTCTCAGTCTTTTTTTACGCTTGTGCGTCGACATTTTATGTCTTTTTCTTTTTTTACCGCTTGGCATCTTGTTTAGATTTTAA
>DQAM01000493.1 GCA_003523545.1 Dysgonomonas sp. | reverse complement strand
TTTTGGTATTAATATGGCAGTGTGGGGTTTCAACAGGTATATTGCCAACGAAGATTTTGCACGTATAGGTTGGAATTCTGTAAAAACTAATTTTCAAAAAGGCTTTATCTGGGATAATGATTTAATCGGCTCTAATATGTTCCTCCATCCTTATCACGGCGCCTTATATTTTAATTCGGCCCGTTCTCGGGGATTCAACTTCTGGGAATCAGGGCTGTATAATGTGGCAGGGAGTGCCATGTGGGAAATATTTATGGAAAATGAGTATCCGTCTACTAACGATATTATCGTAACCCCACTGGGCGGCCTGGCCCTTGGGGAAGTATTTTACAGAGCATCCGACTGGGCATTGGATGACCGTACCCGTGGAACCGAACGGTTTAAAAATGAATTAATCGGATTTATAATTTCTCCCGGACGGGGATTAACCAGACTTCTTACCGGCGACGCATGGAAAGTCAGAAGAACATCGGGCAGGCAATTCGGTGTCCCCCCGATAAGTGTTGAAGCATCGGCAGGCGTAAGGGCATTAGAACTTGAAGATGAAATACTTGACCAAGGTATAGGTGCTGTATTCAACCTCAATCTCGAGTATGGGGATAGATACGCCCACGAAAATATAAAGCCGTATGATTATTTTACGATAAGAGCTAAGATAGGCATACAAGCGTCACAACCAGCATTAGCCCAAATAAATATAACGGGTAGATTATGGGGAGCCGAACTTGTCGACTCTTCTAAAGATTTCCTTGGAATTGGAATCTACCAACATTACGATTATTATGATTCAGACACTATATCAGATGTCTCCAATAAAATCCCATACAAAATGGCAAATCCGGTTGCAGCCGGAGTTGGGTTAATCCATAAAAGTAAAAGGTTTTCGAACTGGGATTTTAACTCTTTTGTACATTTGAATGCTATTATATTAGGTGGAGCTCTAAGCGACCATTATGAAGTATCGGACAGAAATTACAACATTGGCAGCGGTTTCGGATTGAAAGCAGGCATTAACATATCTTACCGGGATATATTTGCCGCATCCTGGTGGCACGATGGTTTTCGTTTATATACATGGAAAGGTTATCCGAAAGGAACCGATTTATCTACTGTCGATTATAGCACGCTGAATGCACAAGGTGATAAATCGAATGCCACATTGAACACTACAAATATAAAACTTGATTTAAAACTTCATAAGCATTTATATCTTACGGGTGTAGGTAGTATCTACAGGCGCTCGACCCACTACCGTGATTATGAAGATGTTTATTCTATTACAGGTGAAGGACAGCTTATGCTTACATACAAATTCTAATAGAGTTACCTGATAATATAGGTACAATTGAGGTTGTCATCTCCGACATTTATTCCCATTTTTTTATAAAAAGCTATTGCTTCTTTATTCCAGTTAGGAATCTCCCAGTTGATACTTTTGCATTTATTTTGTTTGGCATGACTTACCACTGCATTTATCAATTGTGTCCCAACAGATGAACGGCGGTACTCTTCCCTTACATACAGATCGTCCAGGTAGACCGCTTTACCTGTCCATGTGTGGAAAGTGTAAGAAAATAAGGCATAACCTGCAATTTCCTTATCCTTAGTTTCGGCTAATAGACAATAGAAGATATCTTTTGACCGGATAAAATCGGCAAAACTCGTCTTTACTTTAGCCGATGTACCCAGATAATCAGCAAATTCTTTCACTAAAGAAAATACTGTCCTTAAGTCTTCTTCCGTAGCAATTCGAATATTAACACTCATTGTACTAACTTTTTAAAGAATCCAAATATAAAAATTTAAAGTAAATATAATAAAAAACAGGCCACTATCTAGGATAATGACCTGCCTTATGTAAAAGAGCCGCACCGATGGATAAAGACGAAACTCCATGAAACAGGATTTGAGTGCCTCGATCCCTTTGTAATTCACTTGTGCCACGAAGGCATCCCCGAAGGGTGTGACCCGCCATTAGAACCGATGAGCTTGTCTCGGAATTCGTTTATAATTGATGAGTTTCCCAATCGATCAGTACGACCCAGTATATTATGAAATCGGTTAATCGTTAAATTTCAATGATCTCTATTTTCTACATCAAATTTACGCTTTGCTTTTCAAATAACCAAATATTTTAAGGGGTTTTATCTATTTTTTGAAACCTGCGGACCGCAATGGGAACAACCGCAGCTGCCTCCGGATGGCTTATCATTCCTGAAGAAATTGTAAACCCGGTGAGCGACAACGACTAAAACTATTATTCCGGTTATGGCAACCAATATTTCCTGTATCATAACAATTTTACTTTAATATCAAACAAACATACTTCCTATCTGATATACCAAAAATGATACCAACCATGCCAGAAGCGTTGTATAAAATAAGCTAAATATCCCCCATTTCCATGAACCGGCCTCTTCTTTTATAGCTGCGACGGTAGCCACACATGGGAAATATATAAGCACAAACAACAACAGGCTGATAACCACTAACGGCGTGAAAGTAGGGCTTCCATCCATATTATTCGCATTCAGCAAGCGGGCACGCAGAGATGTTTCGTCACTTTCTTCATCACCTGTATACAATACTCCAAGTGTACTTACAATGACTTCTTTTGCGGCACTTCCGGTTAATAGGCTGACACTGATCTTCCAATCAAATCCTAACGGAGCCATTACCGGTTCTATGAACTTACCTATCTTCCCAATATAGGAGTTCTCGGTATGCTGTGTATTTCGTTCACTTTCCAATTCTGATATTTGTTCTTCTTTCTGATTTTCATCAATCAATTGGAGGGAATGGTTTTCTTCCACTTGCGCAATCATAGTATCGAATTGCTGATTCATCTCTTCATTATTCGGGAAGTAGCCTAAAAACCAGATAATAATTGATGCTATAAGGATCACGCCCCCCATCTTTTTCAGATATTGCTTGGATTTATCCCACATATGCCGGATCACGGCTTTAACAGTCGGTATCCTATAAGGTGGAAGTTCCATCACAAATGGAGTATCATTTCCCTGAAACAGGAAACGCTTAAATAACCTGGCCGAAATTATAGCTATCAATATCCCGATCAAGTATAAACCAAATAAAGCCAAACCGGCATGAGATTTGAAAAATATACCGACAAACAGAAGATAAACAGGCAGGCGAGCACTACACGACATAAAAGGGTTGATAAGTATCGTAATCATACGGCTGTTACGGCTCTCGATAGTACGTGTCGCAAGAATTGCCGGAACATTACAGCCGAATCCCATAACCAAGGGTATGAATGATTTACCATGGAGTCCTATCTTGTGCATTACCTTGTCCATAATGAATGCCGCCCGGGCCATGTATCCCGAATCCTCCATAAAAGATATGAATGCATAAAGGATCACAATATTAGGAAGAAAGACAACCACTCCTCCTACTCCTCCGATAATACCGTCAACCAGCAGATCTTTGAACATCCCGTCGGGCATGTATTGCTTTATCAGGTCACCCAGCCATCCCACTCCAGATTCTATCCATTCCATAGGATATGCGCCGAGCCGGAATGTACATTCGAACATGATCCACATGAAAAGGAAAAAAAGCGGAAAACCAACATATTTATTGGTGACAACCGCATCTATAATACGTGTCGAATCCGAATCCTTGACATTTTCTTTGAACGTCTCCCGCAATCCGCCTGCAACAAAGCCGTACCGCGCATTTGTAATAGCAGATTCGGTATCTTCCTGCAATGTATCTTCTATTTCTTTAATCTGGGAAGATACTTTTTCCATAATGGAAGCTGCATCCGGATAATGGGCTTTTACAAACCGTGTAATTTCCCTGTCTTTTTCGAGCAGCTTTATAGCGAGATACCTCGTCGGATATACAAGTTCTATATTTTTCTCCTTATCTAATTGTATTTTTATACGGCTGATCGAATTTTCAATTACATTGCCGTAATTGATTTTTATACGTCTAACAACGGGTTCCTTTTCTTCATATACCCGGATAGCCGTATCAAATAATTCCGAAACCCCCTGCCCCGATTTACTAACTGTAGGAAGAATCGGTATACCCAGCAATTTAGCCAGCATTTGGTGGTCAAATTCGCTTCCGCTTGCCTGCAACTCATCATACATATTCAAATCCATCACAAGCGGGAGTTCCATATCGATAAGCTCCGTCGTAAGGTACAAGTTCCGTTCCAAGTTGGAAGCTGCCACCACATTGATGACAACGTCCGGCTTTTCTTCGATCAGATACTTCCTTACATATAATTCTTCGGGGGTATAAGCTGATATAGAATAGGTACCTGGAAGATCGACCAATTTAATTTTATATCCGTTATGTTTTATTTTACCCTCTTTGGAGTCTACGGTGACACCGCCGTAATTGCCTACATGTTCGTGCGAACCGGAAGCGATATTAAAAAGTGATGTTTTACCTGCATTCGGGTTTCCGACCAATGCAATAGTAATCTGCCTTGAACTGTTAGGTGCTTTCTTCAGCACGCAGCCTTCACAGTCCGTATTATCTTCGAATAGATATTCTTCGGCAACAGAGGTTTTTTCGGTCATAGTCTCCGGATAAGTAACCTCTATCAATGAAGCTTCGCTCCGCCTGAGCGATACCTCATAATCCATTACTTTATACTTGATCGGGTCTTTAAGGGGAGCATTGAGAATCACTTTAATAGCCTTACCTTTGATAAAGCCCATCTCAAGAATCCTTTTTCGGAAAGCGCCGCTTCCGTTAACTTTTACTATTACACCTATCTCTCCTGTCTTCAGTTCGGATAATAACATCTTCTAACCTTCGTTTTTGAAGGTACAAAGATGGATATTTTTATTGGAAATCCCTCTCTTATTTATAATTATTTTAAATAAGCCAGCTTAAGAAAAACCTAAAAAAGCGGGATAAAATAAAAGTGCCGGAAAAGTGTGTATAACTTTCTCCGGCACAAGTACGAACAGGGATACCTGATTTTTATTTATTTAGTGATCTTTTTGTAAAATATAAGAGCATCTGCCTTCGTTACGTCACCTTCTGCAAGCTCTAATTCTTTTATTACTTCAGCCTTTACATCTTCAATATGGCTGATGGTATCATTTTTATAAGATACAGCATCGATGTTTTTATTATCAAAAGCTAT
>DQAM01000492.1 GCA_003523545.1 Dysgonomonas sp. | reverse complement strand
ATTCCTGCCATTGGCGCACCATACCCAGATAATGATTGTTGAGCAAAATAATTTTCACATCGACATCATATTGCATGATCGTTCCTAATTCCTGCAGAGTCATCTGAATCCCTCCGTCTCCCACAAACAGGCATACAGTACGGCCGGGCACACCATATTTGGCCCCGATAGCCGCCGGAAGCCCAAAGCCCATTGTACCTAATCCACCCGAAGTAACTACACTACGGGTTTGTTTGTATTTGAAATAACGGACAGACATCATCTGATGCTGTCCCACATCTGTGACAAGTACGGCATCGTGGTTTGTAGCTTCGGAAACTCTTCTGATAACTTCTCCCATCTTAAGATTATCCGATTCGGGATATATTTCACTTTTTATGACAGCATCATATTCCCGTTTATCACAATCCCTGAATTCCTGTATCCATTTGCTGTGCTCATTGCTTTTAAGCTGTGCTGTTACTAACGGTAAGGTTTCTTTCACATCGCCTAAAACGCGGGAGGTTACTTTTACATTTTTATTTATCTCCGCAACATCGATATCAAAATGAATGATTTTGGCCTGTTTAGCATAGGTGTCCAGTTCTCCGGTAACGCGGTCGTCAAACCGCATGCCTATAGCGATCAGGACATCGCATTCGTTTGTTTTGAGATTAGGCCCCACGTTTCCATGCATACCGAGCATGCCGACATGCAAAGGATAATCGGAGGGAAGTGCCGACAAACCTAAAATAGTAGAGGCAACAGGAATGCCTGCTTTTTCGAGGAAGGCCGCCAATTCTTTTTCTGCTCCGCCTAATATCACCCCCTGCCCTATTATTGCCAAAGGTTTTTTGGCCGTATTTATCATTTCGGCCGCTACCTCTATTTCCCGTGCACTAATACTTGGCTTAGGCTGATAGCTTCTTATGAAATTTACTTTTTCATATTTATACTCCGCAAAGCCGTTTTGTGCATCTTTAGTAATATCGAGTACTACAGGTCCCGGCCGGCCCGACGAGGCTATGTAGAAAGCCTTTGCAACTGCCGCCGGAATATCTTCGGCTCTTCGTATTTGGTAAGCCCATTTGCATATAGGCTGTGTGATCCCTACAATATCGGCTTCCTGAAAAGCATCGCTTCCAAGTAAGTTGGTAGGAACCTGTCCTGAAATAACAATGATCGGAGTACTGTCGAGCATGGCATCTGCTATACCTGTTATGGCATTGGTAGCACCCGGTCCGGAGGTGACGAGTGCGATACCGACCTTACCCGTAACACGCGCATACCCCTGCGCGGCGTGTGTTGCTCCCTGCTCGTGGCGTACAAGTATATGATTGACTCGGTCTTTGTAATCATAAAGACTATCGAAAGTCGGGATAATCTGACCGCCCGGATACCCGAAAATGGTATCAACTCCCTCATCTAACAATGAAAGGATAAGTGCTTCGCTTCCTCTTACTTGTTTTTCCATAATTCAATATAATAAATAAATCAAGGTTATTCTATAATTCTCACTGCTCCCAAATCCGCCGAGCTTACCATACTTGCATAAGCTTTTAAGGCCTTAGAAATATATCGTTCGCGATTCGGTTTAAAAGCGTCTTTGCCTTTTTCCATTTCTTCATCACGGCGTTTATCTAATTCCTCGTTGCTCAATTTCACATTGATTGAACGATTGGGTATATCTATTTCGATTATGTCACCGTCACGCACCAATCCGATAGCTCCGCCGGAAGCAGCTTCCGGGGAAACATGGCCGATCGATAAACCCGAAGTTCCGCCCGAAAAGCGCCCGTCTGTTATCAAAGCACATTCTTTACCCAGGTGTTTTGATTTTATGTATGAAGTCGGATAAAGCATTTCCTGCATTCCCGGACCGCCTTTTGGTCCTTCGTAAGTGATAATTACAACATCTCCTGCCTGCACTTTATTTTTGAGGATTCCTTCACAAGCAGCTTCCTGAGAATGAAATACTTTTGCTGTGCCGGCAAATTTAAATATGCTTTCGTCAACTCCGGCAGTTTTTACCACACAACCGTCAAGTGCTATATTTCCTTTGAGGATAGCAAGTCCGCCGTCCTTCGTATAGGCATGTTCTATATCGCGGATACATCCGTTGGCACGGTCTATATCCAATGTGGGATAATATGTATCCTGAGAACCCATCACCAGATTGAACCTACGGGCAGGAGCCGATTTATATAGATTTTCAGCATCCTTATCAGGATTAGCTTTAGTTATATCATATTTACTAATGGCTTGGGCGAGAGTTAATCCATCTGCACGTTTTACAGATGTATCAATCAGGTTGGCTTTTGCCAGTTCATTCATAATTCCGAGAATACCTCCGGCTCTGTTCACATCCTGTATATGATACCTATCCGTATTCGGTGCTACCTTACACAAGCAAGGAGTTTTACGGGATAAGGCATCAATATCGGACATATTGAAATCTACTCCCGCTTCCTGAGCAACCGCCAACAGATGCAAAATGGTATTGGTAGAACCACCCATCGCAATATCCAATGTCATCGAATTCAGAAAAGCTTGTTTACCAGCAATACTGCGCGGAAGAACCGATTCGTCTCCATCCCGGTAATATTTGTAGGCGTTTTCAACGATTTGCTTAGCCGCTTTTTCAAATAGTTTCATCCGGTTGGTATGTGTAGCTACAATCGTTCCATTTCCGGGAAGAGCTAATCCTATAGCTTCATTCAGGCAATTCATAGAATTGGCTGTAAACATTCCCGAACATGAACCACAAGTAGGACAGGCTGCCCGTTCTATCGCATCTACTTCCTTATCCGATACGGTGTCGTCTGCTGCTTTAGTCATAGCATCGATCAGGTCGAGATGCTTATCGCCTAATTCCCCGGCTTCCATAGGACCACCGGACACAAAAATAGCGGGAATGTTTAATCTCATTGCCGCCATCTGCATACCGGGAGTAATTTTATCACAATTACTGATGCATATCATTGCATCCGCTTTATGCGCATTTATCATGTATTCAACGCTATCCGCTATTAAGTCGCGTGAAGGAAGGGAATATAACATACCGTCATGTCCCATAGCTATACCATCATCGATAGCTATAGTATTGAATTCGGCGGCAAAACAACCCAATGCTTCGATTTCGGCTTTTATCTTTTGTCCTATTTCATGCAGATGGACATGCCCCGGTACAAACTGAGTAAAAGAATTCACGATAGCAATAAGCGGTTTACCCATCTGCTCTTCTTTCATACCGTTTGCACGCCATAAGGCCCGGGCTCCTGCCATGCGGCGTCCCTGCGTGCTTGTCGAACTGCGTAATTCAAATCCCATTGTAGTTTTTAATTGAAAAAGCCTTTCCCGTACAATCGAGAAAGGCTTTATATGGTTCTATATATTTTGTTTAATTAATCAGACCTGTTTTCTACACACCTTTCTCAGTTACTCTGTCCGACGAGCAGAATATCAAGAATGAGGACATGTATAATACAATTTGTCATAAAATATTGACTGTTTGAGTCACAAAGTTATAATGTTTTTTTTATTTACAAAGTTTTTACGGTAAAAATTAGGCTTTTTATGTTTTATTCTAAGGAAAAACATTTTGTTAAATCAATTTCTGCTTTTATTAATTATTTTGTTAACAAATATTTTATTGTATTTTTGCGTATACTCTAAAATGGGGGGAATCAGGATATTTTACTTATACAATCATATTCTGATACAGAAAAAATTTAAATTTAGAATAAATTATGAGAAGAATTATTTATGCGAGTGTTTTATTTTCATCTGCATTATTTTTATCATCGTGTTACAATACAAGAATTGCAGTCGGAGATGTATCTCCTACCCACCCTATGGTCGAAGTCAACAGTCACAGGAATGATTTCTTATTATGGGGATTAGTTCCCCTGAACAATGCCAGCAAACAGGCTAGTGAATTTATCGGGGATCGTGAGAATTATGTGATAAGAACCAATCAGTCATTTATTAATGGATTGCTTTCATCCATTACATTCGGTATTTATACGCCGACAACCACTACCTATTACCTGCCTGTAGAGGATTATAAATTAGGTACTAATGTAAGAGGTGATTATAATAATACCCGCTCTTCCAGACAGAATACCTATGAAGAAGCACCGCAGTCCCAACGCCGTTTCGAATATACTCCGCCGGCAGACCGGATACCGTCCAATTCTCCCGAACAGGAATATACTCCGGAACCCAGACGTTCTTCAAGGGTTCAGTCGAGGTCATATGAAGCACCAATCAGGGAATACGAAGCAATTGTTCTTTATAAAAACGGTGCGGAAATAGATGCAACAGTAGTAGGTGAGGCTTCTAACGGACGTGTTAAATTAAGGCTGGATGACGGTAGGATTGTTGAATCGAGAATGTCGGATATCGAAAAAATTTCAAAGAAATAAAGTAAAATCATACCGAGATATTTTTAGGATAACCCGATAGGCGCTAGGCTTACCGGGTTATTTTTTGATTTCATTACTGTAATTTTACAATAGTAAATGATGCTTCCCCGTCAGATATATTATGAAGGTCAGATGGGGGAATATGGTTCGTATTCCAGACAGAATCATTAAACATTACCATTCCAACTGTAAGGTATGATGCTCCCTGTGATATTTTTGAAATTATAGTATCTGTTTTCCAGCCATTTTGATTCCACTCGATAAGAGTGTAGGTAGTATCACTTTTTACAGGTATTTCGCTGAGTCCTATTTTAAAAAAATAATGTTTCTTACCATTCCATTCGAAGTAAGAAGGTTTTCCATCTCCTTGATCCAGGATAGCATGAGGAACTTTATTTTGATAAAACTCATCTGAATGAATAACCTTTCCGCTCTGATCCAAAAGAAAATAAGTTTTTATTTTAGATATATCTATTCTATTCTGATTATCCAGGTCTAATAAATCATTTCCTTCATTATCATGTACAAAAAAGCATTGTGAAGTATTATACACATCGTAGCTATCTTCATCATTACATGCTAATAACGTAATAAATGAAAGTAACATTAGTATTTTTATTTTCATAAGTCAAAACTGCTCTTTGGTGTCAGGAAAACACGGCTTTATTGAAGTAAAGCCGTATTAACCGCATATATTGTTATTTTATGATAGTGAAAGATTGATCTAATAAAGTCCATTCATTGGGAGGAACTGGATTATTAGGACGATTCCAGACAGAGTCATTAAACATTACCATAAGACTTTTGTAAATACTTCCTCTATGCGAAACCTGAGACTGTATAGTATCTATATCCCATCCGTGTTGGTTCCATTCGATAAAAGTATAGGCCATATCATCATGTACAACTTCATCACTTAATATCACTGATAATACATATTTATTTTTATCTTCTTTTTCAACAGTATAAACA
>DQAM01000490.1 GCA_003523545.1 Dysgonomonas sp. | reverse complement strand
TGGAAACTAAAACGGAGGAAAAATAATGAGACAAGCAAAATATCAATATACAATAATCTGTACGCTGGTTGCCATATTCCTGACCGCTTGCAACAATGGATCGCACGATGATGAATTTGCAATCCCCGCCGGTAGCGGCGCATTGATTGTCGAACTCCAATCGGAAAGGCCGGATATCACCATCGACGATGTACATCTCTTCGTATTCAACAGTAATGAACATCTTGCCCAACACCATTATTTTGGTGAGCCCAAAGAGTTAGCATCCCAATATTTCAACTTCCCGGCTGGTCAATACACGGTAATTGCCGTGATGAACACCGGAACTGATTTTTTCAAAGATGAGGACTCTACGCTGTCCGACTTTAATCAATGGCTCCATTCAACGGCCCCGAATCATCTCAATATGCTCACAGGGATGGTGCAAACGGAACTCAGAAAGAACGAAATAAAAAGGGTGATGATTACCCTGCACCATGGAATGGGCGGTATCACGCTTTCCACACTACGCCTGTTATTGGAACTGCCTTCGCCCAACCTGCCCGATTATTCCGGAACACGCGCTGCCCGCGCCGATGTGGGATACTCCGTCCGCTGTGTTGTAGAAGTTTACCGCAAAGGAACGGAAGAACTGCTCCACCGCCGGACGGCATTACCCACCCCTTTGGCCGCAGGTAGGCATAGTTTGGAGTTAAGCCTCTATAAAGGCGATTACGACTTGCGTCTCTGGGCAGACTATGTGCCACAGGGCATCACGGGCGACTATCATTACAGCACCGCCGACTTGAAGTTTGTCACCTTCAACCCCGACCGTATATACACCGCCTGCACCGACAGCCGCGACGCAAGCTACGCCACCCTGACCATCGCTCTGACCAAGGATGCGCAAGAAGAAACTATAATCCTGCAACGGCCACTGGCAAAATACCGGATTATAGCCACTGATGTGAATGAGTTTATAAAAGCTGTGGGAAGTAAATTCCCCGGTGAACGGAAATTCGGTATCCGTTTCTCATACGGCTTTTATTTTCCGGTCGCTTTCGATGTATGGCAGGGTAAACCCTCTCGGTCTGAAATGGGTATTTCATTCGCTGGAACCCTTATTATCTCTGACGATAACAATAGTGAGATAGAGTTGGGGTCGGATTACATTTTCGCAAATGGCACGAACTCGTATATACCTCTCACGATTGAAATCATCTCAATTAAAAGCGGAGAACTGATAGGAAGGTATCCGGCTTTGAACGTGCCTTACCAAAGAGCACACCTGACGACAATTCGGGGAAGGTTCCTGACAGCCCTATTCGGTTCGGGCGGAATAGGGATCGATCCGGGTTATGACGGTGACATAGACATTGATTTGGATAATTTCTAAAAACAGAATATGACGAAAGAACGATAAATTAAACCTTTAAAAAAGTAAAAATGAGAAAGTGTATTTTTTTAGTTTTGTTGTTTGCCCTTGTAGGGTTGGCAACTTCGTGCAGCCAGGATGATGTTACTGAACTGCAAAATAATGTGAACAACAGGGTAACGATACGGGTAGGCGTGGAAACTGACAATATGGTAATGAAATCCGGTACGCTGACCCGTGCCTCGGGAGCCCTGCAATTGGACGGTTATTCACTGCGCTATATCCTCGAAGTATGGAATGACGATGATGTAGTTGCTTACCGCGAAGAAAAACTTGTTACTGACGCTTCCCAAGCAGTAGACTTCGAGTTCAGTCTGCCGGATGCGGGTGATTATAACGCTCTTCTTTGGGCGGATTATATAACTGAAGGCGCTACCGAAACGGACGGGCATTACACAGACCTTTATTACACAACCAATTCTGTCAACGGACTCGGGGCTGTGAGCATTATCGGTTCGGCTTATACCGTTAATGCCGGGTCGCGCGATGCTTTCTTCGGTACATCTTCTTTCACTAAAACTGCGGGCACTGCGGCCAATTTGGGTAGCATAACGCTGAACCGCCCTTTCGGTAGGCTTAATATTATCGAAAAAGACGCCAATCTTCAGGCTGACCTGACAAGTATGAGTTTGTCCTATACCGTACCGCAGACATTCAATACACTTACTGGCGGCGTGAGCGGAACTTATAACGTTGTTGTCAGTGACATAACTTCTTTTCCGTCTGCCGCCACTGAAAAGGCTAACCTTTTCTTCGACTACATATTTACCCCGGCTACCGGACAGCAACTGCTGGGAGAAATAGCAATAGAGTATAGGTTGGCCACGGCGACAGGCGCATTCAACATTCCGGCCAATATGCCTGTAGAGCGCAACAAGCGGACGAATATTTCGGGCAACATATTGACCGATCCTGACATCACCAGGTTATCGGTAGAGATAGACGATACGTGGACAGATGGGGATATCGAAAAGAATCCCCAAATCGACGATATTATACAGGTAGGTTCTTATTATTATGAAGGCGGATATATCTCTTCACAATTTACCACATCATTAACCTGTATGGGTATCATTTTTATAGTAGACGAAACAGGCGAGCACGGAAAGATTGTTAGCACGGATGAAGCATCCAAGGCATGGAGCACTGAGAAAGTTGTTACCAATGCAAAGAACATTGATGACGGCATGGCTAACATGGTTATAATACAACAGATATCCGGGTGGCAGACGAAGTACCCTGCTTTTGCATGGTGTGCGAATAAAGGTACAGGTTGGTATTTACCTGCTGAGAACGAGATGAGAGCGTTAGGTGATGCGATGACCAATATTAATACGGCACTAAATAGAATTCCTGGAGCTGATAATTTAAAGACTTCGGATGAAGAAACAGTTGCCTATTTTACTTCAACAGAATATTATCAGGAGACGCAACGAGATGTTGATTGCGGTTCTGCATTCATGTTATCAACAAGTAATAGTATAGCTACCAATTTTTTAAAAGATGAAATTATCTTAGTACGTGCTATAAAAGACTTTTAAACAAGTAGTTATGTAGTTCTACTTCTTCAAGCTGCTTTTTTACACACTGAAGTTCTGTGGAATATTTAAGATGCTTTGATTATAGGCAAACATGAAGAATATTAACAACAATAGATATCTTTAAAATAGCGAAATAAGCTATGAAGAAGAGGGAAAGCCGGCGAGATTGATTTTCCCTCTTTTTTATTTGCACCATAGGTTTGTAACGTTGGGAAAGCGAAATAAGGGTTAGGAGAATATAGTTTCTGAAAGATATTAGTCTTGGTAGATTTGCAATGTAGATTTACAAAAATAAATAAAAACGGCGAAACCGAAAAGCCGGAAAAGAGTAGGAGAAATAATAATACTTAATCAAGGGACTGTCCAAAATTTTGTGTAAATGATAATTTGGGTCGGAGTTTGGCTTAGGGCTAAATACCGATTCTTGATTCAAATATAGCTATAAACTGGTTCATAATTATGCCCCAGTTGTGGATCGGGGCTGTCCATTTCTTCTCGATCTCCTGCAAGGCCAGCCAGACCGACTTGCGCACGGCATCGTCCGTCGGGAATGAAAGCTTTGATTTAGTGTACTTTATGATCTTTCCGTTCAGGTTCTCGATGATATTGGTCGTGTAGATGATCTTTCTGATCTCCACGGGAAACTCGAAGAAAGCGGTCAACTCATCCCAGTTGCGATGCCAGCTCTGCACGGCATGGCGGTACTTCGAGCCCCACACTCGCTCGAAGTGAGCCAATGCCGCTGCAGCCTGCTCACGGTTGGCCGAGGTGTAAATCTCTTTCATGTCGGCCGTAAATGCCTTCATATCCTTCCAGACTACATATCGGCAGGAGTTGCGGATCTGATGCACCACGCAGATCTGGGTGGTGGACTGCGGGAATACGGCACGGATAGTATCGGTAAATCCATTCAGGTTATCCGTGACAGTGATCAGTATATCCTCGACTCCGCGAGCCTTCAGATCGGTCAGAACAGACATCCAGAACGAAGCGCTCTCCGTCTTGCCGACCCACATACCCAGAACCTCCTTATAGCCCATCGTATTAAGCCCGATGCACAGATAGACCGTCTTGTTGATGACTTTGCCCGACTCCCTGACCTTAAACACGATGCCGTCCATCCAGACGACCATATAGAGACTTTCCAATGGACGGTTCTGCCAGTCGGCGGCAGCCTGGGTAACCTTGTTGGTAATGATAGAGATAGCCGACGAGGAAAGGTTGATCTCGTAAATCTCTCGAAGTTCATCCTCAATATCAGACACGCTCATTCCTTTGGCGTAAAGCGAGATGACCAGCTTCTCGATAGACAGACCTCGGCTCTGGTGCTTGGGTACGACAACGGGATCGAACTCCGATCGGCGATCGCGCGGGATCTGGATTACGCTCTCACCATGCTCGGTCTGGATCTTCTTGGGGAACGACCCGTTGCGCGAGTTGCCCGTGTTGTGACCCTCGGGAGAACTCTTCTCATAACCCAGATGGGAGTCCATCTCCCCCTGGAGCATCTGCTCCAAAACCTGGGAGTGTAAGTCTTTAAGGAACTTGCTTACATCGGCCTCAGTCTTGAACTGGCTTAAAAACTCTTTGCTCAGCAGTTCACTCGGAACCGCCTCTCTTTTCTTTGACATAACACTGTACATAAAATCAATCTTTTTAAAATTAGTAAAAAATAATGCGAATCAATCCGACCCGCATTACGCATTTACACAATTTTTTGGACAGTGTCTTAATCAATTATGCCAGTTAATTTATTAGGTACAAATGTACCCGACTATCCAGGACAAGGTCAAGAATAAATCGTTTACTATCTTCTTATTCCTCTGCGTTTTTGAGGCTTCTTTTTCTTCTTTAATGCCTGTTGGCTCAGGTATTCCGCTTGATTTTCATCATGATTTGCAGGCTGAATATTAAATAATCCACCTGCGGCAGATAGTGCATTACCCACGGCCGAAGCAATGTTTTCCGCAACGCTACTTTCTGTTTCTTTCGGGGGCTCAGCCTGTTGTAAACTTGGCTGATATTTATTCTGCTGTCTATCCTCTTGCCGTTCCTCCTGAACAGGTTTGTGTTCGCTCAATTGAAGGTTCAGCTTGCCATAGCTAAACATCCTGTCTACATCTGAACCCTTGAAAGAATGCTCCCCTTTCTTGAACGATACGCCCTGCACCTCATCGGTCTGCCCTTTGAGTTTGTACTCTATGGATATTTCCTGTTGTTTGAGGGCATTCTCGAACTGTTGCCAGCTGTTAGTTTTGGGAAGTATGCCTTTTATCGCATGGTAAATCTCATATTTGGTCTGCTCCGCTCCCCTTAATTTCTGAACATTGACCTTATCTTTGCCCTTGCCATAGGTCAGGTTGTATTTATCCTTTAACAGCTTACATACCTTTTCGTTCCGGTATCGGTCGTTCTTGTCAGATATGGTTTTGCCGTCGTTATCCACTCTATTGAACACAATATGACAGTGCGGGTGGTTCGTGTTGCTGTGACGGACGATTATATATTGTGTGTTTTCTATTTTCATTTCTTTCATATACTCTTTGGCTAACCTCTCCATAAAGTGGTCTGTCATCCGCTGTTTATCATCGAGAGAGAACGCCAGCGGGATATGCCCGACACATTTAAATAGCTTCGGATTGAGCAAACTTTGCATATAAAAGCTGTTGATTATGGATTTGGTGTCGGTATCCAGTACCCCTTCACTCACCAAAATTTTTGCTTCTTTGTCTCCTAAAACATAAGAAACACACCCCTTAAAGCTTCTTCCTTTTACTATTTTTCCAATCATCCGATAGCTTATTTATAATCGTTTTGATAGCTTCAAGTAACGGTAATGCCTCATTTTCGAGCCGTTTCGCACTCAAAAATTTAGCAGATTTCGCAAGCTGATTGAGGTTATTTCCAATGTTCGATAGATTGCGAAGTACATCCAATTCCTCTTTCTTCAGCGGTTCTTTTATTACTCCATCGAGAATCGCATCATGGCAATAAACACTAACAGGAAGCTTGGCTTTAGCCGCCCGGTGCCGGATGGCATAGAGTTCCGGCTCGGAGAAGCAAACTCCAATGGTCTTGCTCTTCCGGCTGACGGAATTCGTCTTAGGACGTCCGCCTTTCTTTCTGTTATTTGAATCGTCAGGATTCAATGTCTATTTTATGATTTATTGTTATTCTTCTTCTTTCAAGAACTGCAACCATCGGGAGCGGTTCTTCTCTCGGCGTGAGCCGGAAATTGCGACTATCAGGAGCGATTTCTTCCTTTGCCAACGGCAAAGCGAGGGGTTTTCATGCAATGAAAACATAACCTCGCTCCTCTAAAACGAACATGAAATGTTCCTTTTAGAAAAGTAAGCCGTAAAACGTCGGCAGGCTTACCCATTAACCCATAGAAGCTAAATAATTACAGCTTCTTTCATTGCTCGCTATATAAGATGGTTTCTACTGGCTGGAATCGTTATCCCGGCAAGATTCCGATTCTATTTCTTCATTTTCCGTTTCAGAGAACCCTCTATCTTTTAACCACTCCATAAATTCCCGGGAATCCTCTGTATAGGCATTGTTCAGAAGATCACTGTAGGTTTCAATATGGCAGGAGATAATCGAATCTGCCAAAGAAGATGTTGTTGTGTGGTGCTTACCATTGAACAGCCGGGCAATTTTTCTCAAATTAAGATGCGCCTCGGGACTGATATACACAGCATATCGTCCTCTTATCCGCTTCTCCTGACAATAGGTTTTTATGTACTCCTCGACTGAAACCTGTTTTTGTTTCTTTTTTGAACTCATTTCTTAGCTATTTTAATCGTTAAACATTTACTCCTTTACCGAATTGAATATTAAACCCTGTACCGGAGTCATTCTTTATTTCTATATTGGTTCTAATACTGGTTCCTGTATAGAGGTCTATTTTAATATCTGTTTTGATTCTGATACCGAACCTGATATTTACCTCTGTTTTGAAGTCAGTTCTGAGGTAAAGAAAATATTAATGTTTGATTTATAGGCTATTACGAGTTTTGATGCCGTTATTTGCAATACTTTATACTTTTTTCTCCCTTGCCAACAGTTTAAACTGCACCGATTTTCTGATTTGGCAGTAGTATGCAGGAAAAATACTCTGATTTTGAATGTATATTATATAAATCATAGAAAGTTTGAAGACAATCCCAGACACAAGTACGCACACAGCTGTTGAGCCATTGGGGTATGAATTTTTCTGCTTTACTTCGTAGAACCGAGGAAATTTTAGCCAAAAATTACAGGGCTTCGATGCCACACACTACCAAATCGACGCCACATGCTGCCACCTGATTATGAATCCATTGCAGAGCGAAGTTTTCTCTTTTACTTAGTGGCGAGAAAGTGCAGATTGCACCGCCCGAAGAGTTAGAACCGGAGCAAAATATAGCCGGTAACTGCAAACGGATTTATTCTTTGGCGTGAGTGAAGCAACCGGCTTACTTTTGATGCAGAACGATTATAAATTTAAAAATATAAAGCTATGGAAATAGTAAATATCGATGCGGAAACATTCGAGAAAATGCTCTCGAAGTTTGAAAATTTTGCAAGCCGAATGGAATGCCTATGTCGCTTGCATGGGAACAGTGATATAAAAGAATGGTTGGATAATCAGGATGTATGCCAGCTTCTGAACATTTCGAAGCGGACACTCCAAACACTCCGGGATAACGGAACACTGGCTTATACCCAAATTAGCCACAAGATCTACTATAAACCCGAAGATGTGGAAAAGATACTTCCATTGATAGAAGAGAAGCACAAACAGGCTAAATACAGGGGAAAACGATTATGAAAGAAGAATATCAACAATACAGTAATTCCCTTTCTTCATGGCAGGGAGCCTGGATAAGTGTAAATGGTAATCCCGATATTTACATTTTTCAGGCGTACAATGGTAACTACTATCTGCTGGCTTACAGCTATGATAAGGAATCTGAACGGGGAAGTTTCTCCTGCTACAGTATAGATTTGGACGAAAACGGCTGTTTCGTCAATATAGGTATAAAGTCCTGTCTATTAGAGTCCGAAGAACTGCCATACAGTTTGTATATCGCTGGTTGGGGTAGCTACATGAAAGACTAGACGAGAAATAACCATAGTATCAATTATAATAAAAACAAAAGTGTATGAGTAATCAGCTAATTACAGAGAACAATGAAAGGGTGAAATCTTTTTTCCTTTCACTGGACAGGCTCTCATCGGCTTTGGAGCGTATGTTTTCCTCTCGAAAACCAACACTGAACGGAGAAAGTTTCTATACGGATGAAGAATTGTCAAAGAAGTTAAAAATCAGCCGGAGGAGTTTACAAGACTACCGAAACGAAGGGCGTATTCCTTATGTCAAGCTGGGTGGAAAAATCCTCTACCGTTCTTCGGATATCGACAGGCTGCTGGAGGAGGGTTATCGGGATAAATTCAGGTAGTGGTTCCACGCATGAGACCCAGCTGAATATTTTTTCCTTTTTCAACTGATAAACATCCCTCAATAGAAGGAGAATAAATAAGACAAGACTATTGCAGGTAAATACTCTTTTTCGCCCAGCGAAAAAGGAAGATTTGGCAAAATACCCGAAGGGCACCGGTCTTGTCGTTTTATTCCCTTCTTTTTTATTTGTGTTCAGATGAAAGAGGATTATAGAAAACGGCAGGCTAAATTTTAAGCCTACCGTCATTATATAGAAAAATCCATTTAATTCAATGTCGGATTTTTAATCGCCCGAATTAGCATTTCGGGAATTTCCGGTTTGGTTGGCTTTCTTATCAGCCATTTCCGAAATATCTCTGCATTCTTCGACCCGATTCGAAACGAAAGGGCAATAATTATTTCCAAACTATATACTTCAACGAAGTTGCCGTTCTGATAATAGTAAATTCGGCAAACTTCCGTTTCTCGCAATACACCGCTTTTGAGTATGGATCGGATATTGCTATTCACTTTGGACACAAAACACCCGAACAAATCCGTAATCTCATGCTGTGTCATCCAGATTTCAGCTGATGCCGGAACGGATACAATTCCGTTTTCTATGGTTATTGTTTCTCTTTTCATGGCTGTTCGGTTTGAGTTGCGTTATTTTTCATTGTTTTTCTTCGTTCCATAAGCTTGTCCATATCTTCGGAGATTTTCTGCTCTGTGATCTGGGCATAGACTTGTGTTGTATTGATATTCGCATGCCCCATCATTTTGGCAACACTTTCTATCGAAATGCCTGCTGAAAGTAATAATGTTCCAAAGCTGTGCCTGCTTTGATGGTACGAGAGATTCTCTTTCAGTCCGATTATACTTCCTATCTGGTTTACTTCATACCATGTTCTATCACGGACAGGTAACGGAAATACAGGCTGACTGTCATCGGAGGTATTATATAAGGAAAGTATCTGCTCGGCTATCGGATGCAAGGGGATAAATGCCTCCACATTGGTTTTTACCCGCTGTTTACGAATGTACAATCTCCCTTCTGCTGTTTTACCGATATGGTGTGGATACAGGCGGTGCATATCCACGTATGCAAGACCTGTCAGGCTCGAAAATATGAAAGCTCTGCGAACGAGTTCCAATCGTGGATGATACATAGGTGTTTCCATTATCCGTTGCAATTCGTCTTTGCTTATATGTCTGTGTTTGGGTGGTTCTTTCTTTTCGTACCGAACCTCTTCGAGTGGATTACTCCTTAACACTTCCTGGTCAATAGCAATATAAATCAATCTATTGAGCCATGTAATACATTTGTTGATATAACCGGCTTTACGACCTCCAATGGTTTTCAAAAAGATTTTGAACGATTCGCCGAACTCTTCAGTAATATCCGAAAAGGAAATATCTTCGATTCCTCTTGAAAGAAGAAATTCTTGCAGGTTTCGTTGTGATATTCCCGATTGCCGGTAGCTTGTTGTGGAATTTATTTCAATCGAGCGAATCCGTAG
>DQAM01000245.1 GCA_003523545.1 Dysgonomonas sp. | reverse complement strand
CATGCTTTGGTGGTATCGGAGTCCATGACCTCTATTTTAAAATAAGAGTTGAGGGCCTTTTCGTATTCCTCCAGTTCTAAATAACAATGACCGATATTTAATTCGATATTCAGATTGTCGGGATTAAGCTGCGCCGCCCTCTGATAATATTCGAGTGAACGCTGCGGATCTTTCAGCGTCCGGTAAACCTGGGCAATACGTTTGATAATCCACGAGTTTTGCGGAGATAATAGCTCTGCCTGCAAATATGAGTCTAAGGCACCGTGCAGATCGTTAAGCATTTGTTTGCAATATCCAAGCTTTTGCCAGATATCAGAATCGTCCTGACCCTCATCGATCAGTTTGCGGTATATCGGAGAAGCTTCAGAGAAAAAGTTTTTGTCGAAGCAGTAATTCGCTATCTTAAGCATAGTCGCGTGATCCGATATAAGTGGAGCGATAGATTTCTTATCGTAAAAATTAAGACGTAATCTGAATATATCGAAGAAATTATTTTTATAGGTAAAAAGCTTAAAGAAGCGGTACAAATCCTGAACATACTGGTTGGATATGATTTCTTCATTCATAGTCGGATTCAGGGCCTCGGCTTCTTTCTGCAATTCTTTTATCTGATCGGCTTCTTCGCCGAAACGGCTGACCATCATCTGCCTCTGTCCCGAAGGTATCTGGAGCATACTGAATGCAAACGAATATTTGTCAGAGTCACACATATGCCCCGAATTAAGAACAGCTGTATTCAAAAAATTCGATAAGCCGTCTTTGTCCGAGCTTAGAGGCTGCAATTCCGAATAAGTGATGTCAAAAGGCATAAACCAGTTGGCCATTTCCCTGAAAAAAGGAAAGTTTTTCAATCCTGAAAATGTCGAATGAAAAACGTCTGCGCCTTCCATCTGAAGATTGGAGTATTCCTGCAACTTATTTGCTAGTCCCGAATCTTCCAGTTCTTTTTTCCAATCCGGATTTTTGTCGGCAAAGTCGGTTTCCCCTAACAGGTCTTGCATGTTTATTTTTTTACCTGCCAGAGAATTGAATTTCATCATCTCAGGGATGATCTCTTCTGTCAGCTTCCGGCTTATTGCCTCTGTTTCCCTCGACCGGATCAGCTGTTTGATAATGCTAGATACCGATATCCTGAAAGATTCATTTTCGGCTAAAGCATCCAGTTCAAACCTGCATTCGGGATAAAGCTGCCAGCGTACATCATACATCTGTAAAAGTATAATCAGGCCTACAATGGCTCGTTGAGAGATTAAGGGATCTTGCAGTTTACATGCAGACATAAGTACTGAAACCTTGCGGGCATCGAAACGATGCAACAGACTGATCGTCAAGGCTGATATAAACATACATTTCTCACGTGAGGCTATATCCGGATTATTAATAAAATTTTTGTATTCCTTTTCAGTGCCTTTATCGGTCCTTCTTGAAACGAAAACATTATTAAATAATTCGGTATCGAGGCGCTCGCGTTTTACGGCAAATTCCCGCATTTGCAGATTTTTATTTTCGCCGTTTTCTAATAAATCAGTTAAGGAGATGGAGCCGAGCACTTCTTTCAGCTGGTTTTGTATTTCAGCGAAAGTTAAAGGAGTCCGTATCGAATTAATCCTGATCCTCTCATAAAGTAAATTTGTTGACTGAATTGTCAGCAGTTCGTCCGCAGTATCATCCGTTATTTCGTAAAGAGTACGTAAAATATTATTATACATCTCTTCACGGGTAGGGTCGTTTTCGACCTGAAACTGATAATGCAGCATATATTTATAGTTGGTTTCCAGTTCGTTCAGTTTCTCCGATACCTGAAAATCCTGAACATTGACCACCAGCTTAATCAATAATTCAATAGCATCTTTAAGCTGACGTTTTGACAGCTTTTATAAAATTTCTTTTTTTTGTGACAATATGATCTTACTATCCATATCCTTTTAAGGTCTTGATTGAGATTGATTAAAATCAATCGTTTAATAATAAAGTGGAAGGAATAGTGCGTATCCAGGAAGGATGTTTTTCTTTGAGTTTTTTCCAGCTTTTCAGACTGACTAATATCAGATCATGCTTGTTGAAAATATCTTTGTCTATTGCAATATTATTGTTCCAAAGTTGGAATAAATAGGGATTTACCCCTTTTATTTCCCGGATACTTTTAACAAAGTCCATCGAGCTGTCCATCAGTCCTGCTGCATCCCAAAGCGTAATTCTCACATATGAATTTTTAGCTAAACGTTCCATGAAAGTGCCTATAAAGACATCGTTTTCATCCAGAACAGGTACCAGCACATTCCTAATCTCCTTTAAACCTTTATCAATAAATATGCCAACCGGAACATCACTTTTCATTACGACGCTTCTCAGTCCCTGATCCAGCAGGCTTGAACCGGATGAAGATTTCCGGTTTCTGGTTATCCATGATATTATTCTGCTTGGATAATGCAAAATACGGTTGGATAAACCCAGGAATTGCCCTAGCAGATTCCCTTCGTAAATCGAATCCTGAGCCCCCAGCAGTAATAATTTATAATTTCCGTTATTGACGATCTTTACCGTCCGGGAATAAGGGTTGGATGCTACTTCAAAAATAGGTGTTACCGGCTGATTCAATTCTTCTGATTTCCGTAGTATAGGCTCGAATTTATCTTCTTCCTCTTCTTCCATATCGTGCTGATATAAGTTGTTCCCGGGTGATAAATGCACCATATTCACTTGTGAAGAATTCTGAGTTTTCCGAACAAAAGAGTTTGCAATTAAAAGGAGTTTTTCGCCTATCCTGGAATCATCGAAAGAAATGAGAATCTTATATAGTTCTGCTGAGGATTCTTTTTCTACAGTCTTATCTTTAAATACCTTATCTATAAGATTAAGTAAAGGGCCTGTCATAAAAGTGGTAACCAATGCCATAACCACCATCATGGCGAAAATTTCGGGGCTGAGTATACCTAAATCCAGTCCGATATTTACTACCACCAATTGCATAAGCCCACGTGTATTCATCAAGGCTCCGAGTATCATTC
>DQAM01000411.1 GCA_003523545.1 Dysgonomonas sp. | reverse complement strand
CCTTTACCAAAAAATATTTCGGAACAAAAGGTAATAGAATCTATAGATTATAAGAAAGATGTCGATGGATTTCACCCGGTGAATGTGGGGAGGATGTCTATCGGCTTGCCTTGCTTTGTTTCGGCAACACCTGCGGGCATTATTGAATTACTGAAAAGATACGATATACAAACAGCTGGAAAAAATTGTGTAGTATTAGGACGCAGCAACATTGTAGGTAAGCCTGCAGCTTCATTAATGATGCAAAAAGGTTATCCCGGAGATGCTACCGTGACTGTCTGCCACAGCCGCACCCCAAACATCAAGGAGATATGCCTAAAAGCCGATATTATTATAGCGGCATTAGGTGTTCCGGAGTTTCTCAAAGGTGATATGGTTAAAGAAGGGGTTGCAATCATCGATGTGGGCACTACAAGAGTGCCTGCAGCAGATACCCAATCGGGTTTTAGGCTTAAAGGAGATGTCAAATTTGATGAAGTATCACAAAAAGCTTCTTACATAACACCTGTACCGGGAGGCGTGGGTCCCATGACTATAATCTCCCTTATGAAAAATACACTTCTTGCAGCAAAAAAAGAAATATATAATTAATATAATCCAGATTAAAATATGAACATGTGCTAATATTTACATCTGGTTATTAAATTAAAAAAGGTTGTGTGATACACAACCTTTTTTAATTTTCTTCATTAGTCTTTATTTCATTTTACTGATGGCTTACGGTTCCTATACAAAACTATAATTCCATAAAATAATCCTGCTGCTAACAGAGGTAATAAAGCATCTCCTATCGGGGCACCCATGTGGCCACCACCACCTGTTCCGCTGCCGGGTCCTCCAGGATTATAACCATTGTTACCACCAGGGGCTCTCAAAGAAGGCGACTCAGCTGAAATTTCATTTACCGCAATGTGCTCTTTATAATAAGCTTCGGAAGGTAACAAATCTTCTGCCTTCAATAGGTTGACAT
Organism: Dysgonomonas sp.; assembly: GCA_003523545.1. Taxonomy (GTDB): domain Bacteria; phylum Bacteroidota; class Bacteroidia; order Bacteroidales; family Dysgonomonadaceae; genus Dysgonomonas_A. The sequence goes on along the minus strand of DQAM01000411.1, from coordinate 3,611 downwards.
TACCAATGAATAATGAAATTAAGACTATAACACTTAAAAATCTTTTCATCTTACTAAGAATTTTGAAACATATGATTTATTACCAACAACCTTTACTATGTATGCACCAGGATAGAATACTTCTGAGATTCTCATGGTTAATTCATTAACCTTCGCCTGCCTCAACATACGTCCTTGTATGTCATACACAGATATAATGCTTCCCATATCTTCATCTTCAAAACCACTTACAGTCAGTTCTCCATTGGCATAATACGAATTGATGTTCTTTTCCGTTCCGCCTATTTCATCCTCAATGCCCATAGGTGATAATTTAAACCTCAAAACAAATCTATCGTGGTTATCTGCTGCATTTACAGTTGTAGCATAATCATCACCTGAGGATAAATCAAATACTTTATTTTTTAATTTATCTTCTAACAATATACCTGTAACCTCCTGCATAGTATTCAGGCGCTTAGCTCTGATAACGATATTTTCTGTCTGAGATTTTGTACTCGGACTCAGATATAAAGGAGTAGATACTTCTGTCGCACCAGTCGGAGCTGCCAAATACTTAGATTCAAGTGCTTCTCCTATTGAATTGGTTGTATAAAGCGTACTATTTACTGTTACGTTAACTTTACCTTCGTCAGTTACTGCTTTTAGATTGCCCGAATCAGCATCTCCATCCAATGATTCTTTAATAGAGGTTACAATCTTTTTCACAGGTGCTTTCGTTAATACCTCATCCGGTTTTCTCAGTACAACAGCTACCCTGTCAAATGCATTATTAGACTTATCTACTACCTCGAACAGGAAGTCATCCGGACTATCCATTGTAGTGTTAGCTGAACGTAAGAAGTTAGCACCGGATGTAATCCGTCTCTGACTAGCTGGAATAATTATATTTTTATTTGCCGATTCTGGCGTAAAACTATAAATTACAAACATCTGCAGCGGGGCTATGATATTTTGATTGCCTTCGATGCTTGAAGGACTGGTGAGTCCGCTATTTGCATCTTCACTAACATAAGTAGCACCTTCGCGTCTTAAAAGCAAATACGAATATGTCGCATATAGTTTTTCCATTCCAGGAGGATATGCAGTCAAATCATTCTGCTGGTCATCATATAAACCGGATGCTTTAGAAGTAGTCGGATTTAATATCCATACATAAGGTACAATATCTCCGCTTGTTTCCCCTTTAGTTACTCCCCAGTCTCCTGTTGAAGCTCCAGTAGCCGGTGAATCGTCTATCAGAAGGCTTAAATCCAAAGGCGTAGTAAAAGGATTTGCTAAGTAATTATATCCGGCTTTTAATTTAACAGGAACATTTTTGTAGTTCAGATTCTCCTTACTATAGCTGGGAGCAGAAGAAGGATCAGTTACAATCCTACTTGTATAAGGTGCTTGATTATTAGCATCTTGAACTGCCGATTTCATACCGGCTAACGGATTGTAATTGTTATAATTATTATAAGCAAAACGCCCGAATGTGTATCCATCTTTAGCACGTTCGTTAAAACTTGCTTCTGAACTATTAAATTTACTACCATCATGGTATTTGCCATAATTTGAATATGCTGTTCCTCTCAAGTCAATACCTGCGACAAAACCCCTACCTGCCGATAACACTGCGTTAGGATCTGCTACAGTACCATTCCAATATCCGAAAATATTAGTCCCGTAAGGTATCATCAAAAAGTTCCAAAAGAAATAATCACCGCCTATTTGTTCAAAAGGACTACCCATACCAACAATACTACGGCCTCCTTGTCTTTCCTCTGCATCTGATTTCACTTGATATGCATCAAAAGCAACTTTTACATCAATTGCTCCGTAATCATTTATATCAGTCTTCGGAGATCTATTATATGTTATTGTACCACTTTCATCCACTAATAAATGAGCAAGAAGGGAAGACGTACTCTCATCGTGAATAGTTGCTGTTGCAGGATCATCCTTAGTATCATCTCTTCTCCTGGAGTCTAATATAAGGCGGCCCTTAGTTAAATTTATATTTTTAACAGTGGCACCAATTTCAGGAGCTATGGTTACATGCTTATTATTATTAACTAGTATATCCGGGAAATCTTTATAATTTGTAGCCTTCCATTCCGGTATAAATTTACGCGGAGTTGAGGCTAGGTTAAATTGAGTCAAACCCGTAGCTATTTTCTGTTCTCCAGTCCCTCTGAATTCAATAACTGAACGTTTATTGGCATAATCAGTAGTAGGAAGGGAAAATATGTGAGAAGCCTCAACATTTCCGGACTTATCATCATAAGCGGCATTCTGATAGAGGTCTCCGGTGATGACTATTTTCGAATTTTCAAGATAAATATCACTCTTTATTGTTTGCGTATTTGCATCCCGGTCAGCTACGAAATCCCCGTCAACATACAAAACGGTATTCGCGCTACCAGTCCCTACAATACTCATCTTACCTTTATTGAAAAACACAGGCTTTGTCCCAGATTGCGCAATCGACAATAGGGGGACAGCAGTCATACCTATAAGAATAAGTAATTTTATTTTCATACTGATTTTTATGTTATCGTTATTTTCTCTCTCTAAATCTAAATCCCTTATCATAAGCACCGTAAGGCCAAAAATTCTCTATTTCATTACTAACAAAGTAAACAACCCTTCTTGAAGCTTCTGACAAAGGTAAGGAAATACATCCAAAAAGCCATAAATAATTGTACAAATTATTTGATTTTTTTAAATATTTTAACACAAGGGAAACGGCTTTCATTTCTGAATCTCCTAAAACTTATTACAATATTTAAATTTATTACTGACCAGACAAAGAAAAAAACTATTTCATTATAAAGCAAGTTTATATTAAGAAAAGTATCAGCCCATTATATATTCATATATACATATTATACGAAGCCGATACAACCATTAAACTTTTAAGTTAAAACGCCATATTCATCAATTTGTTTATTATTCTATCACGGCGGTAAATATAAATTAATGAACTGAATTTACTAAATGCTAAAAACAACTGCCTTTTTTTGTATACATTTGCATAGATAAATAAGTTCAACCTCATCGGAATTGATATGATACATAACGACCTGGAAGTTTTCATATACAGGTATATTGATTCTAAATATCCAATCAATAAGAAGGTAGTAATCCCCGGCAACTTAATCCGTGATTATGAAGCATATAAACGTTTTTTAATGGATTATTCTGCTACTTTCGGAGTAGACATTTCAGAATTCAAAACAAGAGAATCTTTTCTGAATCCTGACAAAGCTGAATTAACAATCGGAGACCTGGAAAGAGGAATAGTCCTCAGTAGATTGGATGATCAAATCATAAATCTGAAAAATGACGAACAGCTTCTTTCTCCTAAATTATCATGGATAAGTATTTTGAAAGGTGCTGCAATACTTTTATTGATAACAATGCTATTAATTTTTGTAGCTTTTTTTATATAAATAAATTAAAACAACATGATACATTCATTCAACGAAATGTTAGAAAAAATCAATGCGAGTGTTAAAGGGCTTAAGTTTGAACATTCTCCCCAATCTTTGTTTACACCTATATATTATATACTTGAATTAGGTGGCAAAAGAGTACGCCCGGCTCTCTCATTAATGAGATCGGAA
>DQAM01000414.1:7339-7807 GCA_003523545.1 Dysgonomonas sp. | reverse complement strand
TTGCCAACCTTTTGTACGAAAAGGGAATTCCCCGGCAGACACCCGTTATCGCCGACAGTGCCGAGCCCAAGAGCATCCGCGAAATACGCTCGATGGGCTGGCTGGTCGAAGGCGCCGACAAAGGAAAAGACAGCATAGACCTGGGCTTGTCGCTCCTTAACAGGTATGTGAAACACGTCACCGCATCGAGCCTCAACATCATCAGCGAATACCGCAATTACCGCTGGCAGACCGACGAAAACGGATATCCGACCAACCGCCCTGCGGACAAATACAACCATGCCGTAGATGCACAGCGGTATGTGGTTTTCACCAAGCTTTACGAGCGCCGTGGAAAACTGTCGTACTCCATTATAAAATAAACGTGTTATACTTTTTACAGTAGTTTTACCTTTTTGCCATTGCGAAGGCAGAATGCCGGAAGCAATCTGCTTTCAGAGCAAAGACTGCTTCGCTCCCGCTCGCAAT
>DQAM01000414.1:0-7116 GCA_003523545.1 Dysgonomonas sp. | reverse complement strand
TCCCGCTCGCAATGACGGCTTATCTAAATATGTATATAGGTGCTTAAAATAAATAGTAAAACACTAAAAATAAGCGTATTAAAATTTAAAATTATTTTCTGGCAAGACACGAATATTGTCTTTTTCTTTATCTATATAATGTAACCGATTAGCGCTAAATCTTTACAAAACTACTTTTTATTAACAAATTAATTTAATCCATTTTTATGCAACAAAATTCACGAGTCAACATCATCGATGTGGATACACTGCGTATTATTCCCAAAGACTGGATTTTCGAAATGCCACGCAACACCGCCGCTTACATTATCCGCGGAGGATCGGATACATTATGCGGGTTATCGTTCTGGCACTCGGAACCGGAAACAACCTTCGAATTGCCCCAGCTCGATGAATACGGATACGAATTTGCTTATCCGGATGGAAATAGTATACCAATCGCCTACGATATTTATAGAGGTGGTACTCTTCCGGCTGTCATAAACATTTACCTGAGAAAGACAGCTTAAAAAGCGGATTTTCTTTCTTAAAAACAAACTTTTTTACACAATTCAAACTAATAAAAACTTTTACAATTATGAATTTTACACCCATTACAGAACTGAATGATTTCAGAGCCAGAAAAAGCGAAGCACTTTCTCTTCTTGAGTGCCTCGATTATCAGGACTTCAAGACTGTCCTAAAATCCATTATAACCAATACGATCGACCCACCTCTGGGCACCCAGTATATAATCAAATTGGAATCGAATAATGAAGCCGAATTGCAGCGCATTGCAGATTTTGTCAACCTGCACATCGGCCTTGAGTGCCATATAGAGCAAAAACCTGACGGCTATTATTTTCATTGTAATCTCCGTTAAGCAATTACTTTCTTATAAAAAATATCAATCCAATTTTTAACTTTTATTCTACTAAAAATGAATATATTATCTAAAACATCATTAGACCAGCTCAGAAGTGATAACCAAAAAACAAAAGATGTATTGCCGGGGCTGAAACACCCTGATTTCAACGAGGTATTTTCTGCAATTATCAATGCCGGATTTCAAGGTCTGGAAAGTGGAAGGATCGACGTAGACGCCATATCCGATAATGAACAGCAACTCCAGGAAGTTGTAACCTCCATCACCAGCTTATTCAATTGCTTCGTTATGCTGGATCAAAAGGAGAACGGTAAATATTACTTCTATATCGACATATATCGGTTTTAATTGAGCCGGCATAATAAATTATTCCGCAAGGGTGCGTGCAGAGCGCACTCCCTGCGGATAATAAATTAAAAAAACAAAATTAATATGGATCAATTATCATTAAGAGAGATCAAACGAACAAACGAAAAGGTACGTATGTGGCAGAAAGCATTCGAGATAGAAGATACGGCTTTCATTTTTAAAGAAATGTTCAGAATGACGGCCGAAGGCTATAAACACCAATCTCTGGATATACCGGTGAAATCAAGAAACCCGGAAGATCACCAAATAATATCCAGATTCTTTTATGAGTGCCTGAATTTCCCCGGCTATTTCGAACAAAATGAAGACGGAAATTTCTATTTCTCCGGAACATTTTAAAAATGATTCTTGCCTTTCTTTTCATAAATAAATTATAAAATCACCATAATTATATGCTTCAATTTGCATTATCAACTCTGTCTAATTTCAAAGAAACCAACCATGGTCTTGTCAAATGCATCGAAAACATCCGGGACAACGACTTCATTGAATCAGTGGTTAAGATATTCCAATTCGTATTATCGGAAGAAGGAAACAATCTAAAAGTTGCTCTGACATCCACAAACGAAGAAAAACTGGAGGATATCCGCAATGCACTTTCAGCCCTATTGGACATTAGCATACAGCTGAGACAAGAAGCGGATGGAAGCTATTATTACGATATCAACATTTAATTCTTCAGCCGGGATATTCTGATTGTACAAAGATGACTCCGGGAATCTTTCAGAATAGCTCTCCGTAAAGCCGTAAATTCAGCAAAGGGTAACCGCCGGCGGTTACCCTTTGTTTGTTGCGGCAGAATAGGAATACCGCTTTCATGGTACAAGATAGTAAGGAGGAAATAACCGCAATCATAAATGATGGCGGAGGGGGAAAAGTTATTTATCAGATGGCTGCCGCTTTCAGCCCTTTGCAATAGGCCGAACCTACAGCGGTATGGCTAATTGCAAACGGTGCACCGCTGCATGCCCTATTTATCAGTTCGAAGGCCGCACCCGGCCGTTTGGCAACCATCCTGTTTTTATCATTTATAATTCCCTCTCAAATGAGGATTGACCGGAATGAAGCCAAAACCACAAGAGGTAACATTCACGTTTACCGGTACTCTCCCCGAGCTGCATCCCAAAGCATTCACGACTTCTACATAAAATGTGACTACGCCCTCTGTATTTTGTATACCTGTGGTACATTCCCTGCCTGTACCAATAGGGGTTGCGCTTACTGCATCGGCGTACCAATTTATAGTCATGCCTCCAGCTGCATTTTCTACCGTCATTGTTTCGGAAGTGCCTACACAGACAGCGTTTACCGAGACAGTGAATGAAGGAGGCTCAAGTACCGTTACCGCCAGCGTCTGCCTGCCCATTGCCGTTATTTCATCATCATTTGAGCTATGGCATGTTACGGTTATTGTATAATCCCCGGCTGTACTGTAAGCATGCATATGAGATTGAATGTTTCCATCCGCAACCTCATAATCTTTTATCAGTGTCCCGTCACCAAAATCCCATTGTGTATATGCAAGCTGTCCGCTTCCGACACCTTTCGATATTACAAGCGTATATTCCCTTTCCATATCATCTAAACAAAATTCTGTTTCACCACCGATTTCGAGTTCAAACCAGGAAGCTGCGAACGAAGGCAGGCCGAAATAGGGAGACCCGTTGAGAAAATTATCCAGCCTGTAGATTTTTAAGTTATCATATTGTTCCGGGTTTTCTATTACAAAAAATGAAGCAGGAGAACTAGCATATGGATATCCGGATATATACATCCTACCGTCGGGACCCAGCTGAAGCGCAGCAGGCATACCGCTTGTAGAGGGAAAAGATATCCGCTTCATTTGGGTCAGATAATAATTCTGAGGGTTCGACGAACTTATAAGCGCATCGAAATCAAACACATACAGAAAGAATTCTGAGACCAATGCACTGGCAGTCTTAGTGACATACATATATTTCCCCGACATCGAAAATTCAACTCCGTAGAATTCATTGCCCCCGGCCGAACTTGTGATATGCCTTATATTGCTAAACGTCCCTGCAGCATTATCAAAATCTCCGAAAAACAGTTTGCTGTCGCTGAACGTTCCCCAAACGAAATGTTTCCCGTCGGGAGAAATCTTAAAGTATCCGTTTGCTGCGTTTTCGGTTACGTTGGCAGGAAGCTGAAAAGACCGGGGTGGTTCTATTCCGTCCGGGGTAAAACGCCAGATGTTTATATAAGACGGATTTCCTTTACCCGGAGCTATCACCCAATAATCCACATCATTGGTATGCTTGATAGAGGTAATACTGGAGCCGACTTTTCCCTTATAACCGGCAGGGAAGGAGTTGTTTATTGACTCTATGCTTCCCAGTCCGGAGCTGCCTTTCATATCTATCACGGTATATCCCAATATGTCATTGCTCCATCTGCCTGTGGTCACTGCCACATATTTATCGGGATTGCCCGGATAAGGGAAAAGTATACCTGACTGGGCATTATCGATGTTCCCAACCATATCTGCAGCGGGATTCATTAACGCTTTATCCGCATTGTACAATTTACAGCCATTGGAAAAGAGCAGCAATCTTCCTTTCCTGTCTGATAGAGTAAAACATCCTTGTGTGGCAGTCAAAGGCGAAGCGATATTGGAAGGCATATCCTTGAGAACCGCTGTCCCGGTGCCTCCATACACATAGGTGCCGGTAAAATCGCGGGTAGTATTCCACGTAAGGCCTGCTTTATCTCCGAACATCCAGTTATATGTCTCTCGCTGCGCCTGTATTGCTCCGGTACATAAGAAAATAAATACAGAGGTTATAAGTATGATTTTTTTTATCATATTTATTAATTTATTTTACTACGATAATAATGTTAATGTATGCACCTTCCGGCGCGGTTGTACTCAGTACGTTGTATACCATATACCTGTTTCCCGCATCTTCAGGGAACAGGATATTATTAATCAGCGACGAATCATAGTATGTAACCTTAAATTCTATTTCATCCGGCTCATATACATGCAGTCCGGCTTTTGCGAACTGGGTTTTATACTCATCGTATATCCCATAGGCATTAGTCCCCGGAGTGCTTATCGGCAAATTAAAAGACGGCATATAGAAGAATCCGGGTTCGGCGGCAGATGCCGCTGCACCGCATTTTATCCACCGGGCACCGTCCCATACATAAATGCCCGGCTCAAATCCGCCTGTGGAAGACAGATTGTATACAGTCAGTCCAGTATGCTCTGCCTCTTTACCCGCAGCTCCATCTATATCTGCGAGGGAGGTCATAGAGGTCAGGTTTACTCTCGGCATTATCAGTCCTTTTTTGGCCGTCGAATTATCTACTGCCGGATTAACGGGATTTTTTTCTTTCAGATCAAGCAACGCGCCTTTGTTGGGTTCGAGTCCCGATCCGATGGTGACCTGTGCCCTTAGCTCCGTACTCAGACCTATGATAAAGAGCAAGATCAGATTCAGCGCTATTGTTTTTATTATCCTCATATTCATATTTTTTTATATTTATCAGCTGCACTTCTGTTTATCATTTTTATTTTATCTCAAAGCATTTGTAGTCATGGCCACAGTCTCGTTTGTTATTCCCAGATACCCTTTGCCGCCGCTGACGCTTGCCGCTCCCAGATAACCGGCAGGGCTGTTGATGCTTTGTATCTGGCTTCCGCTATATACCCTGAAGTTTTCCCAGCATCTCAGAGCCGTTGTAGATTGAGCCACCTTGCTCGCAGCATCCACCTTGAATATTACTCCCTGGTAATCGCCGTTCCTGTCGAAGAGCGGTATACAACGATTTGTAGTCTGAACCCCGCAGTATTGAAGTGCTTCGGGATGCCTCAATGCTTCCTCTTCCGAAGCGCATTCTATAGTCTGTACCGCTGCATCGGCGCTGGAGCTTTTATTTATTGTTACTACATGCCATTTATCGTTCTGCCTGAATACAAAACCCCTGGCTTCTGATCCGCCTGCACAAGATGCCGGGGGATAGAAAGCCGATAAGTAAATGGAACAGGTATTTCCTGCAAGATCGATCAAGAAAGTTTTTTTGTCTATAGCAGACGACGGCGTACCCGAAAATCTGACAGTTATATAACCGGATGGCGCGGAGAGGGTCTGAGCTTCTACGTATGCTGTGACGCCATCTTGAGTTCCTATGATCGCCGCGTCCAGCTCATATCCACCATCCGGTAATTCATATTCTATCCTTGCTGTAGAGGCCGCCGGAGTCGAGGCCATATCTATACCTACATATCCCGTAACATATACACTGCCGCATCGTATAGATACCGGCGGCGTACACGCCCCCCACAGGCGTTTCCACTTGCGGCCGTCCCAGCTGTAAGGGCCGGGGCACAAACCGCCGGGAAGATCCGTTGTGAGGTTGTATACAGTAAGCCCCGTATGCAGAACCTTCTCGTTTTGGGTATAGAGGGGATCGGCCGGATCAAACATCGGATACAGTTCGTCCACGTCTTCGAGATTAACCCGCGGAAGGAGCAGTCCGGAGTTTGAATTCTCTCCGGAATTGTCATTCTGCTTTAAACTCAGTAATGCTCCTTCGTCCGAACCGGCATAGGATCCGATTGATATTTGCGCATACGAAGCTGCGAGGCCCATACACAGCAAAGCTGTTCCTAATATAATTCTCTTGATATTCATTTTTTTATTGTATGATTCAACTTTTCTCCCCTTATTTTTGTTTTCATTTTAGAAAAATAATTCATATGAGCGGATTGTTCTTAAATGCTTTTTTTATTAAGATTGCAGGCAGATGAAAAATGCACGATCAGTTCCCGTCTTTTCTTTATGTGATTATTCTATAAACCGCTTCATATATCTAAGACAAAATAAGCTAATAATGAGCAGAATAAGGAAGTTTCTTTTTTATCAAATTTACCGTTTTGCGGTGAACGGGTGCGTTTTTTGTGCCGAAAACGGGAACAACGGACATTCAATTACCGGAAAATGATGAAAAGACAGAAAGCGTGTACTTAAAAACGGAAAAAACGACGGCAACCTGCTTATTTCGGATAAAAAAAATAGTTCTATATTCGCAATCTTTAAAAGGGGAACGGAGAGTGTTCATAAAATAAAAGGGAAATGTATAATGTAGAATATACAGACAGATTACTGGTAGAGAAGATACTTGAAAAAATCCCGCCGCATATAAAAGTTGTCGATTATCTGATGGAGGTACTCGGTATAAGCCGTAATGCCGTATATCGAAGACTCAGGTATGAGAAAAGTTTTTCATTCGACGAGATAGTAAAATTATCGTCCTTCCTGAGATTCTCACTCGACGATATTGTCGCAGCTGCCGGAGAGGGGGGGCATACCCGGCTGGTGTCTGCGCCTTATACAAAGATAACAACCGAGAACAGCGTCGTTTCCCTGTTCGAGCATTTTACGGTATTGCTCAAGCAGTTTGAGAATACCCCCGACAGCCAGTTCATCATTACGGCAGACCGCCTCCACTTCCTTTCTATCAACGACGAGGAACCTCTGTTCCGCTTTTTGTATTACGAGCTGATGTACCAGCTCAGGGAAATACCTGTCAACTGCCCGTTCTCCGAAATAACGATCCCCGAATCGGTACACCGGATGAGTAAAGAATTTCATCAACGCTTCATATCCATAAGCCACAAGGAATACATTATCGATTCCAACCTGTACCTGAACGTTGTGCGCGATATCCAGTATTTCTACAAGAAAAAACTGATCTTGGAAAAAGAACTAATGTATATGAAAGAACACCTGCATACTGCCATAAAGCACACGCAGGCATATATGCAGATGGGTGTGAATGACCTTCCGCTCAAAAAGAGCAAGTTTTACCTTTCGGGCATGGAGGTAACTTCCAATACGACGTACACCAATTGC
>DQAM01000413.1 GCA_003523545.1 Dysgonomonas sp. | reverse complement strand
CGCTCTTCCGATCTTATTTTGCGCCACTAGGCACATAAGGCGGTTCGAACGGACGGCTGAAGTCTGTACGGAAATCCATTCCGAAATAGGCAAGATCTTCCATGATAATGACATCATACCGGGCAGCCAGTCCACCTAATATTTTTAATTCTTCCTCTGTCAGACAGAACCAGGCAGGATTGTTTGGATTGGAATATACAATCGTGCATATATTTCCTTTTTCAAGATAACTCTTTACTTTCTCCCGGAATTTATCTCCCCTGAATTCATAAATATCGAACTGTTCATGCTTTACGCCTAATACCAGCAGTTGAGACTTTTGTATCGGAAATCCCGGATCGATAAATAATACAGTGTCTTTAGCCGGGTCACATTGGCTGCATGCTATAAATGAACCGAATGAACCTGCCACCGAACCTGTAACCGGAATACATGAAACCGGGGAAACTTCAACATCCAGAAAAGCTTTTACAAAACGTGATGCTTCCTCTTTCAAAACCGGAACTCCTTCCGCTGCGGGGTAGATAGCCGGAATGCCTGTTTCCAAAGCCTGTTTTTCGGCTTCGATACCTATGCGGTTAGGCTTTAATCCCGGTACGCCCTGATCCATACGTATAAAAGGAATACCGGTTAATTCAACAAGGCGTGAAGCTAACAAAACCACTTCTCCGATTGTTGCATTTTCGAGTTTGGTAATATTAAGTTCATCTACTACACTATCTATTAATTCCTGGCTGAATACTCTATGCTGCATAATCAAAATTTTATTTTCTGTTTTTCTCCTGCTGTGCGTCCAATGCAGAAAGCCTTCTGGTTCATTTCCACAACTTTCTCTCCCTTACGTGAAAAAATCCTTTGAACAGCATCCAGTTATTTCGAAGAATCTATTCCAAGAATAACTGAAGCCGCTCCTAAAAGTATCATATTTGCAGTACGCGGTCCGCCTGCTTCTTTAACCATCGAATCTATATCGATCATAATCACATTCGGCATAGATCTCAGTTCACCCAGGATAGTTTCCTTTTCAGGATAATTGGATATATTAATATAAGGTGAAGAGCTGGTAACTATCCACCCATCCTTCGAAAGATAAGGAAGATAACGTAAAGCTTCCATCGGTTCGAGGGATATAATAGCATCCGCCCTACCCTTTGCGATGAGGTCGGAATATATAGGATCGGAAGAAATCCGCAGGTTAGACTGCACATCTCCTCCCCGCTGGCTCATGCCGTGTACTTCCGCCTGTTTTATATTTAATCCTTCGTAGAGTGATGCTTCACCGATAATAGCAGCAATGGAAAGTATTCCCTGGCCGCCGACTCCTGACAATATTATATCTAGTTTCATATCATTTTTTAGATTTTACTGCTTTTTTATGTGCCTGAATACAGTCTCTACGGGGAATAATCACAGAAACTCCGTTATATTCGATTTCTTTTCTGATAAGTGATTTAATCTCTTCGATATTTTTCGGCAATGGGATAACAACATGAAGATGATCCGTTTCTACGCCCAATCCCAGACAAATAGATTCCAGATGCCCTGTTCCGGCTGATTCCTGTCCTCCCGTCATTGCGGTTGTTTCATTATCGGAGATAATTACCAATATACTTGAATTCGAGTTCACAGCATCCAACAGTCCCGTCATCCCCGAATGGGTAAAGGTCGAGTCACCTATTACAGCAACAGACGGAAATAACCCGCCGTCAGCAGCACCTTTTGCCATCGTTATGGATGCTCCCATATCCACGCAACTGTCTATTGCACGGAAAGGAGGTAAGGCTCCCAATGTATAACATCCTATATCACTGAATACTTTTGAATCTTTGTATTCTCTTACCACCTCATTCAGCACAGTATAAACATCCCGGTGCCCGCATCCTGCACAAAGAGCAGGAGGACGTCCTACAACATTCGGGCTGGCATCAAAAGCTGAAACTCCGGGAAAGCCTAATGCCTCACGCACATTATCCGGAGTGAGTTCCCCTACACGGGGTATTTCTCCGGTAAGCCGTCCGCATATCTTCCCGTTGATATCCAATAATCCACGAAGTTGTTCTTCTACAAATGGCTGACCGTCTTCCAAAACGAGAATTTCGTTACACTCTTCATACATTTTTCTGATAAGGTCTTTTGGAAGCGGATATTGAGAAATCTTTAGTACGGTACGGTCACATCCGTCCGGATAATTTTCCATGAGGTAATTATACCCGATACCACATGCTATAACACCTTGCTTATTACCTGCCTGATAACGGTTGAAAGGGGAATTATAAGATATTTCTTCCAATACGGGCTGTATGGCAAGAAGCTCCAGATAACGCCTGCGCGCATTTACGGGAAGCAGTATCCAACGGGACGTATCTTCCGGAAAACTAATTTGATTTTGTCCTTTTGTGCCGGAAGCAACTATTACCGAGCGCGAATGTGCCATACGGGTAGTTACTCGCATTAATACCGGAAGCTTATATTCCTCCGACATTTCCAACGCAAATTTTACCATATCGTAGGCCTCCTGCTGTGAAGACGGCTCAAAAATAGGCGCAAAGGCAAATTTTCCGTAAAAACGCGAATCCTGCTCGTTCTGAGACGAATGCATCGAAGGATCATCAGCAACTAGAACTACCAATCCTCCGTTTGTACCAGTCATGGTAGAATTAACGAATGCATCGGCAGCCACATTCATTCCTACATGCTTCATGCACACAATCGAACGTTTACCAATATAAGACATACCCAACGCTGCTTCCATAGCAGTCTTTTCATTGGTACACCATTTACTGTAAATATTTCTTTCTTTAGCCAGCGGATGCTCCTGTATATATTCTGTAATTTCGGTAGACGGCGTGCCAGGATACGCATATACTCCCGATATCCCTCCATGAATAGCCCCTAAAGCAATCGCCTGATCGCCCAAAAGCAATAGTTTCTCTTCCATTTATATATGATTGTTCTATAAATTAGTTATTTCAAATTGATCGGCATCATTTAAAGCCGGAAACTTCAACCGGAATTCGTTCAAAGATTCAATTTCGACATCCCCGGCAATGTATTCTTCTTTCCCAAATTCGGCCGCTTTTATATCTTTACCCAAATAATCAAGCAAAACCGTTCCTCCGTTATACTTTACATAAGAATCGTCTCCTACACGATTGACAGCAGCCACATAACACACATTCTCGATAGCCCGGGCCCTCAACAGAGCATTCCATGCATCAATACGGGGAATAGGCCAGTTCGCCACATATATAATCATGTCATAATCTTTCCTATTCCTTGAAAAAACAGGAAACCGAAGATCATAACAAACCTGAAGCAGTATCCTGAAACCCATAAATTCAACTATGACACGTTCTTTCCCGCCTGTATATTCCTTGTCCTCTCCTGCAAATGTAAACAGATGCCGTTTATTATAAGTCGTATAAGCACCATCCGGCTTTACAAAATAAAAACGGTTATAATATTTTTCATTTTCATGAGTAGCGACACTTCCTGCTATTGCTGCATCTTTCTTTTCTGCCATCCACTGCATCCACTCCAATGTCTTACTATCAGCTTCTTCGGCAGCCCCTTTGGGAGATGTGCAGAAACCGGTAGTGAACATTTCCGGCAAAATAATCAAATCGGAAGGAGAAGAGTTTTCTAACAGTTTTTCAATATGGATTAGATTTTCTTCCCGTGATTGCCATTTTATATCGGATTGAACCAATAAAACCTTCATCTTATTTATATTTTCAAATATCAACGAAAGATAAAAACTTTTATCGACATGGAGAAGTAACAATTTGATATTTTATGAAGATTTGCACCTTTAAATGCAACAAAGGGATAGTAATATTACTATCC
>DQAM01000412.1:550-2620 GCA_003523545.1 Dysgonomonas sp. | reverse complement strand
AAGTTTTTACAATTCCCGAGTTTTTAGAAAAACGCTTCGATAAACGTTCCCGTTTCTATTTTTCAGCGATTTGTATTATCGGCAACATATTTCTAGATGCTGCAGGAGCATTATATGCAGCAGCACTGATTATTAAATTGATATATCCGGCAGCCGACTTACAGTTAATCATTATCATATTCGCCGCCATAGCAGCTTCTTACACTATTCCCGGAGGATTATCATCGGTGATAAAAACGGAATTAATACAGGCTATCATACTGATTATAGGTTCGGTAATCCTTACCATTTTCTGTTTTCAACAGGGGGGCGATTATTTTATCGATTTGTATAAAAACGGAGACATTTTGGCGAAACTAATCCGCCCGATGGATGACCCTGCCACTCCATGGCTCGGACTAATAGTCGGCATGCCTATTCTGGGTATTTATTTCTGGGCGAATAACCAGACCATGGTACAACGGGTATTAAGTGCCAAAACAGTTGACGAAGGGCGTAAGGGGGTTATGCTGAACGGATTTTTAACTATGGCAACTTTATTTATAATAGCCATACCTGGACTTATTGCCAGAGGATTATTCCCGGGACTCGACCGTCCGGATATGGTATATCCGACCATGGTAATCAACTTAATGCCGATGGGTTTACTAGCTATAATATTAGCGGCGTTATTATCTGCATTAACATCTGCCCTGAGCGCTATTCTGAATTCGACATCCACCTTATTTACAATGGACTTTTATTCTCACTTCAACATAAATGCCGACTCAAAGAAACTGGTAAGGGTGGGAAAAATAGCTTCTTTGGTCATCATCATTCTGGCTGCGATATGGGCACCGCAAATCGGAAAATTCGGTTCCTTATTAAAATATTATCAGGAGATGCTTTCTTACATCTCTCCTCCGATTGTGGCGGCTTTCCTTCTGGGTATCTTTAGCAAGAGGGTAAATGGAAACGGCACTTTCATCGGACTAATAAGCGGATTGGCGATAGCAGTATTGATGCTTTTCTTCCGGCAGGAGATTTTCGGAAATATGCACTTCCTGCTTGTTGTTCCGTTCCTGCTCAGCACAAGCATATTAATCATGTATTTTACGAGCCTGATGAGTCCGGCACCTGCCTATGATAAACTTGCAGATACTACTTTCAGGAAGAATGACCTGATTGCAGAATTTAAAGACCTGAAAGGTAATGCCTGGTATAAAAGTTATCTGGGATGGGCTATTCTCCTGTTGGGATTAAGCGCGCTTCTTTGGGTGGTATTCAGCTAGCAATTAACTAAAAATCAATATAATAAAACCTAAAACGATGAAATTAAAAAAATTTCAGGGAAACCCCATTGTGTCTCCCAACGAAAAAAATGACTGGGAATCATTGGTGACGTGCAACCCGGGGGTATACTACGATGATGGTACATTTTACATGCTTTATCGTGCCGCGGGAAACGATGACGAACATGTTATCCGTCTGGGATTGGCGACTAGTAAAGACGGCTTCCATTTCGAAAGGGTATCGGACGAACCGGCTTTCGGTCCGGGAGCGAATAATTTTGACTCGGGATGTGTGGAAGACCCGCGTATTGTAAAATTCGATACTGAATACTATGTGACTTACGCATACCGCCCATTTCCTCCGGGGCAGTACTGGAAGTTTGCCCATGATGTGGTAAAAGTTCCTAAAGTAGGTGCGGATGCGCCTGTCGCAATTGCCAAAAATCTGGGAAACACGGGGCTAGCGGTTACTACGGACTTTAAGAATTTCCGACGCTTGGGGCGTTTGACTTCTCCGGTTTTGGACGACAGGGATGTAATCATTTTTCCTGAAAAAATAAACGGTCAGTATGTTATGATGCACCGTCCAAAGCAATATGTCGGAGAAAAATACGGCGTAAAATACCCTTCCATCTGGCTCAAATTTTCCGATGACCTGTTAGATTGGGAGGACAAAGAGAGTCATCTACTTCTGACAGGTATTGAGGGTACATGGGAGGAAAAAATCGGAGGAAGCACTCCGCCATTAAAAACAGAATACGGATGGCTGGTTATTTACCATGGCGTTGAAAACGGAGGG
>DQAM01000412.1:0-363 GCA_003523545.1 Dysgonomonas sp. | reverse complement strand
AGGGTGCTATCCTTCTGGATTTGGAAAATCCGCTGAAAATAATATCGAAAACTCCGGACTTTATCCTTGAACCGGAATATGACTACGAAATTGAAGGATATTACAGAGGGTGCGTATTTCCGACAGGAAATGTAATCGTAGACGACACATTATATGTGTATTACGGAGGTGCTGATAAATATATTGGTGTTGCAACCTGCAATATCCATGATTTCATCAAAACTTTCAAAAAAGTATAACAAATCAGCAGAAAAGGTAAATTTTTACTCATTGTTTCCCTTTACTTTTGTTTTGTTAACAATTAATAAAACAATAATTTAATAATTACGCCAATCAGTGGTTAAAACTGATTTATAAAAACGC
>DQAM01000259.1 GCA_003523545.1 Dysgonomonas sp. | reverse complement strand
GCAAATATTGAGATAACTTCACTATACGAATAGCAAAAGCATAACTTTTAATATTTAAAACAGAATCAACCCGTTTCATTATTCTTCATTATTAATTCTTCATTCTTCATTTACATTATTGTTTTTATCTCGATACCCTTCCAGAGCCGTCGCCTTTCATCAGGTTTTCCACTTCGGCAACGGTTACCAGATTGAAATCCCCATAAATAGTATGTTTGAGACAGGAGGCCGCTACGGCAAACTCAAGCGCTTTCTGGTCATCAGCAGGATAAGAGATCAGTCCGTAAATCAAACCGCCCATGAAAGAATCTCCGCCACCTACACGGTCTACAATATGGGTAATGTCGTAACGCTTCGATTGGTATAATTTATCTGAATAGAGCACTCCGCCCCATGTATTATGATTCGCATTGATGGAACCTCTCAACGTGATAATTACTTTTTTCGCCCTTGGGAAACGTTTCATCAACTGTGTGCATACGGATTCGAACTCAGCGGCATTAACCTCACCTCCTGTATGAGCTACGTCGAAACCTTCTGGTTTTATACCGAATACTTTTTCGGCATCTTCTTCGTTTCCTAAAATAATGTCGCAACCTTCAACCAAAGCAGGCATAACTTCCGAAGCTGTTTTACCGTATTTCCAAAGGTTTTTGCGATAGTTAAGGTCTGTGGAAACGGTCACTCCCATTTCATTAGCTATCTTGATAGCTTCGAGACATGCGTCCGCTGCTCCCTGAGAGATTGCAGGAGTGATACCTGTCCAGTGAAACCATTGTGCATCTTTGAATACCTCGCGCCAATTCACCATTCCGGGTTTGATTTCGGACACTGCCGAATTTGCCCTGTCGTAAACTACTTTCGATGCGCGTGCTACTGCTCCTGTTTCGAGGAAATAAATACCTACACGGTCACCGCCCCTTACTATATTATCTACTCCCACATTGTATTTGCGAAGGTCTGAGATACACCATTCTGCAATGTCGTTTTTAGGCAGACGAGTTACAAAATCAGTAGGAATGCCGTAATTCGAAAGAGATACAGCCACATTCGCTTCTCCTCCTCCGAAGGTAGCATTCAGATTGGTCGATTGTATAAATCTTTGATATCCTGGTGCCGATAATCTCAGCATGATTTCTCCAAAGGTTACTACTTTTTTCATTGTATTGTATTTTCGTATTTTATTATTTTTTTGAACGCAAAATAAAAGAGCTAATAGCTATTAGCTAATGGCTGATAGCTTCTTAATTAAAATTGAAAGAAATTTTTAGCATTATAATAAGAAATATCTTCCACCATTTTTCCTAAGAATGGCAATTCAGAAGCAGGCAGAAGGCCTTTTTCCACGTCATTACCAATCAGGTTGCAAAGTATTCTTCTGAAATATTCGTGACGCGGATACGATAAGAAACTGCGCGAGTCTGTCAGCATACCCACAAAACGGCTCAACAACCCAAGATTAGAAAGAGATTTCATCTGAGCTTCCATGCCATCTTTTTGGTCGAGGAACCACCATCCCGAACCGAACTGGATTTTTCCTGCAACCGAACCATCCTGAAAGTTTCCTATCATAGTCGCGAGCATATCGTTATCACGCGGATTGAGGTTGTATATAATTGTTTTAGCCAATTTGTTGTTCGTATCGAGTGTATTGAAAAACTTCGACATTGCTTTTGCCACAGTAAAATCCCCGATAGAATCGAAACCTGTATCGGGTCCTAATTGGTTGAATAGCCGTGTATTGTTGTTGCGGATAGCACCATAATGGAACTGCTGAGTCCAGCCTTTTTCCCAGTCCATGATAGCACCTTCGACCAACATAGCAGACTTGAATTTAATAATTTCTGCATGAGTCAGTTCAGTTCCGCCGTAAACTTTGTTAAAGATAGCATCAATTTCGTTTTGAGTATAATCTTCCGCATAAAATTCTTCGATACCATGGTCGGACAGTTTACATCCTACACTTGCAAAGAAATCATGCCTGTTGCGAAGAGCTTCAATCAGGTCAGCAAATTTGCTGATAGCGACTCCCGAAACTTTCGATAGTTGTTCCACGTACGCCCTGAAATTAGCAGGAACTTCCACAGCCATTGCTTTATCTGGTCTCCATGTCGGTAATACTTTAATTGAAAATCCTTCTTTTTTCAATGCCAGATGATATTCCAGTGAATCGACGGGGTCGTCTGTTGTACAAACTACTTCTACATGGTAATGTTTCATCAGTCCGCGAGCCGAAAACTCCGGTGTACGAAGCTTAGCGGTACAAATATCGAATATTTCTTTTGCAGTTTCAGGTTTCAATAATTTAGTTACGCCGAAAGCCGTTTTCAGTTCCAGGTGTGTCCAATGATACAAAGGATTACGCATGGTGTAAGGAACTGTCTCCGCCCATTTTTCGAATTTCTCCCAATCGGTAGTATCTTTTCCCGTACAGAAACGTTCATCTATACCGTTGGTACGCATAGCACGCCATTTATAGTGGTCTCCTGCCAGCCATATCTCACCCAGATTATCGAACTGATAGTCTTCCGCAATCAGTTTCGGGTCGAGGTGGCAGTGATAGTCGATTATGGGTAATTTCTTTGCATGCTCATGATAGAGTTCCTGAGCTGTTTCCGTTTCCAGAACAAAATTATCATCCAAAAATTGTTTCATGGTTATTATGTTTATTTAATTTGTTATATATTTTATCGTTATTTTTCGTCATGTTAAATGTAAATGAAGTATCTTACATAACAAGTTCCTTCATTCCACTCAGGATGACAATTACCGGAACTCATAATTGACTTCGCTGTTCAACCTGTTCATCACTTCATCAATACACCTCTGAAAATCAGATTTTGTTACTACAGGTTCCCAATCCAATTCCCATGTAGGCATAAAGTAATAATCGACCATGCCGTTTTCAGGTTTTAATACCACCACATGATTTTTTTCATCCTGGGTGATTTCTTTCAGTTGATTCGTCCTGTAAAAAACGGCAAGCCCCATCATGTCATTATTCAGACTCTGTTTTCCGAAAGTGGCTATATAAGACCACTCCGCATCCTTTCCCGACTGAATGAATTCGGCATTTTTATCTTTTATTATTCCTGTTGCAATGTTATCCAAATCTTTATCAACCAGTAATTCCATGTGTGAAACACGGCTTCCCGCATCGATAGAAATCAACGACGTCAGATTGCATTTTACGCCGTTAGCATCCCAACCATAATAATGAGTCATCACTTGCGAACGGACTTTCCCATCCGTCGGAATATAACAAACCACACTATCGGTTTTCTCTACTCTGATGGCTTTAGTCCCGTTCCATACGGCGATACTGCCGATTCCCAAAGAACTACCTACTTTCATGTTATCCATTCCCCAGTCAGACATATTATGGTAATTGTCATAACCATCTATCCCCACCGCGGGAAGGACTATTTGAGGCGTTTTCTTACCGAATACATCGATACCGTTTCGCCAATCGAGATAAAAACGGAAAGCAACCTTGTCACTCTCCCACCCCGGACCTTCGTACTTTATATAATAAGCATGGTCGGTAAATCCGTCGGGAACCCGCAGATAGTTCGGTTTCACCCAGGAATATCCGCCTACATATTCCATGCGGTTTTTCTTATCGGCACCATGTTGTACAAATTTACCGCCTATCTTATGTGATAATTCGGCATACGTCCGTTTAGGGTATTCATAAGCATCACCTCTTATAATCAAGAAATCCCTTTCCTCTAATCCATTTAAGTGGGAAACAGGAAAAATCAGCTTTGTGTTACCGCACACATCTTTTACTAATTCAACAGGAACTGCCGTACTGTCAAACGCTACATAGTTACCCAATGGTAAAGATAGTTTCTCAACAGGTATTTCAACCGTATAATCTACGATTTCATTATTACTCGGGTTTTTAATAACAACGGAGGTTGAATATTGGGCAGTCAGCATGTTAACAGTTAAAAGAAAAACTGCTGAAATAATAATTCTCTTTATACAGGTAAGAGATTTTCCCATGGACTTATTTAAGAATAAATTAAACTTCAAATTTAACTTAGATTATTGGTTTTATCAATCTATGATATGACAAATTTATAAAATTTATAATTAAAAAAGGGGGGGATATTTTGACATTGTCAATTTCCCCCCATATTTTTTTGCTACAGAATTAATCCTGAGAGCTTTTGTAATCGCCCGGAGTAGTGCCAAATACCTTTTTAAAGCACTGGGTAAAATACTTAATATCCGATATACCCACCATATAAGAAACTTCTTTGACGGTATATTTCTGGGTTTTTAGTAATGCCCCCGCATATCTGATTTTAAAATCGCGCACAAACTCTATAGGAGATAATCCGGTCAGGCTTTTCAGTTTTTTAAAGAACACGGTTCTTCCTAACGACACTGCCGATGCTAAATCTTCAATCAGGAAGTCGCTGTCATCGATGTTTTTTTCTATTTCTTCTCTTACTTTCCTTAAAAATTCTTCATCCTGAGGCATGATTTGATTAGAGAGTGGCTCAATCGAAGCCGGAGATGTTTCTTCTACCGATTTGCTTGTATCACCCGAATACAATTCATACAAATGCTTCCGCTGGCGGATAATATTATCGATACGCGCTTTCAAATACTTCACACTGAACGGTTTGGTTATATAGTCGTCCGCACCGTAATCAAGCCCTGCAACTTTAGTCTCCGTATCCGTCTTGGCGGTCAGAAAAAGGAAAGGTATATGGCTGGTTTCTTCATTATGTCTTACTTTTTTAAGGAATTCCACCCCGTCCATTTCAGGCATCATTATATCACTCAGGATAAAGTCGGGCATTTTTTCGACAGCCAGATTGTATGCTTCTTTACCATTAACGGCTTCTATAACCAAATACTCGGATATTAAAGTCGATACAATAAATTTACGTAAATCCGTATCATCTTCTGCAATCAAAATTGTAGGCATACCGGCATCCAAAGGCTGTTCAGGAACTTCATTTTGCAGTATAGTAAATTTACCTTCATTTTCATCCGATATGTCTCCTGTAACATTTTCTTCAGCCAGATTAATAACTACTCCATTGTCATCTTTAAAATGTTGGAAACCGGTAGGAAATATGATTACAAAAGAGGAGCCTTCATCGACCTCGCTATCGACCATAATCCTGGCATGATGCTTATCCGCAACCTCTTTTACGATGGATAAGCCAATGCCTGTACTCGGCTTATTCTTATCCGGATTAAAAGAGGAAAAACGAACAAACAATTTGTTTTGTATATCTTTCGACATCCCCTTTCCCTGATCTTTTACTTCTAAAGCTACTCCGTTTTCTTTCTTTGCATGATATACTGATACTTCAATCTCTTTTCCTATAGGTGTATATTTGATTGCATTGGAAAGCAAGTTGAATATCAATTTTTCTATACTATCCCTGTCTGCCCATATTTTATCATAACCTATATGATTATGGACTTTGAGATTAATTCCCTGGGCTTCTGCCGTTTTTGAAAAATTATTGCAAATTTCAAGAACATACTGACCTATCGGCAACTCCTGTATACTAAGCTTTTGCTTCTGTATTTTCCGGAAATCCAGAATCTGATTTACCATACGGAGCATCCTGTTTGCATTTTTAAGTACAAGCTGTAATTGGGACTTCACTTCCCGGGGTGTATTGTCATCATCTATGATGTTCTCAACCGGAGAAACTATCATTGTCAAAGGCGTACGTATTTCGTGGGATATATCTGTGAAAAAACGGGTTCTCATTTCTATTTGTTCGTGTTCGAGCCGTACCTTGTCTTTCAGTCTGTAAAAAACAAACAGTACACGCAAAATAATAAACAGGACCAGAATTATCAGCAATACATATAACAGATATGCCCAGCCGGTCTGCCAGAATGAGGGTGTTATCTCAATTTTGAGAATGCGCTCGTTATCCATCCAGATGCCGTCACTGTTGGTAGACCTTACCCTGAATACATATTCTCCCGGAGTAAGATTCGTATAATTGGCTATACGTTGCTTGCCGGATGTAACCCATTCTGTATCAAAACCATCTAATTTATAGGAATATAATATCCGGCTCGATTCTATAAAATCCAATGCGGCAAACTCGATGCTGATAAAATTCTGTGTATGGCTAAGATTTATATAATGAGTATCATCCAGACTTTGTTTTAGGAGGGAGTCCTCTCCTACTTCTACGTCTTTATTGGCTATTTTCAGTTTTGTCAGGGCAATATACGGACTGAATGTATTTCGTTCGACCTTTTCGGGGTTTATAGAAATGAGTCCCCTCGAATAGCCGAAATATATAGTACCGTCTTTAGCGGTCACTCTCGAGCCTTCGGAGAAATTCTGGCCTTCTATCTGCCTGTTTATTTCACTATAGGTCTCAAATGTGACTGAGGCCGGGTCGAATTTTGTCAGATTACCTTCGGTAGCCAGCCAGAGCTTTCCATCATTATCTTCAACGATAGTAAGTATTACATCCGACGGTAGTCCGTTTTTAGTTGTAAAGGATATAAAATTCAAAGGTAAACCATCCTCCCCGAATTCATTTATCTTGTTCAATCCCCCGCCGAAGGTCGCCAAATAAGTTTCGCCATTGCGGGTAGTACATATATCATATATATCATTACCCGATATACCTTGTTTATCGCCCGGTACTCTAATATAATTCTTATAGCTTATGGAAGAAGGTTGGGTAAAATCAGCAGAGAAAACGACAAGTCCCAGGGTTGTTCCCACACAAATATTTCCTTGTCTATCACCCGAGATAACTCTTATTTTGGAACCATATTGAATCGGATAATTTTTAAGTTGGTTTTTATGATTGATAAAATACTTATTGTCTTTATCGAACAGGTTTAATCCCCCTCCATAAGTACCTATCCATATACGTTTATGCTTATCCTGATAAATACTGTATACGCTATTGTCACTCAGGCTGTAGAGATTGTCTACCGAATTTTTATAATGTTCAATCAAATAAGTCCTATTTCCGGCGTGGGGAATTAAACGATAAACACCTTCCCCTTTGGTTCCGAGCCATATATTTCCGTTTTCCTCTTCCAACATACAATATGTAATACCGGGCAACGGGTTGCCGAACTTTACGGAACCATCCGTACATATATAACCCGACTGCTTCCTTGTACTATCGTATATGAAAACTTTCCCGCCCTTTGTCGAAACCCAAAGATTCCGGTTTTTATCTTCCAATAATGCCCTGATATCATTGTTTATAGTTGAATTTACATTCGGGTCGACAATTTCAGCCTGGAAAACCTCATTGTTAAAAATCACTTTTTCCAGTCCGTGCGAACGGGTACTCAGCCATAAATTGCCCTGCCTGTCGGGAAATGCGGTGTGCATCATATTGGAAAACCGCCACGACGGAGAATACGGTTCGTTAAAGAATGGCAGTAATTTATCCTGTTCGGGGTCGTAATAAGCGAATCCTCCACCCCGGGGATGTACCCATACCCTGTTCATCAAGTCCTCGAAAATGAAAAAATTGGGAGGAAACACGTTTGTGATGGCACTTTCCGTTTTCATTTCGAAATGTTTCATCTGCCGGGTATAAATATTGAACTTGAATACTCCCGATTCTTCCATTTCAAACCACACGTTATGAGACTTGTCTACAAAACAAGATATTATCTTTCCGGATTTTATTACAGGGAGGTTGGACGAATCGTATTTGTTCATCGTACCTGCAAAGCGGTTCCGCACATAAAAGCCATCCGATTCGGTAGCAATAAGTACCTGACCGTCATTAATCTTTCGTATATGACAGATACCAGATGACGAATCTGTCTTTAACAGTTCAAAATGCTTATTCTTTTTATTGTATATCCATACCCTGCCA
>DQAM01000264.1 GCA_003523545.1 Dysgonomonas sp. | reverse complement strand
GTAATACTGACTGGAACTGTTCGGCTCCACATGGTGCGGGGCGAATATTAGCTCGTAATCAGGCTTTCAAAACACTGGATATGGAAGAGTTTGAGAAAGAGATGGAAGGAGTTTACTCTACATCCGTTTGTAAATCAACTCTCGACGAAGCCCCGATGGCATATAAAGATAAAGATGTGATTATAAATGCGATTCAGGAAACGGCAGTTATCCTTGATACAGTGAAACCAATATTGAATATTAAAGCGAATTAGAAAAATGGAACAATATATTTTAGAGAAAAGCATCTGGACACAAGAAGACTTTGAGGTTATGGGCTGGCACGATGCTAATATTTATGGAATGATTATCGAAAAGGGGAAAGAACCTTGGCAAGGAAATCTAATCTTTGATATTGATTACATTTTTGAATGGGTACATCCTGTTCCTCCACAAAAATATTTTTCATTTTGGGTAGCACCTTGTACATTAATATTCAAAGAAGTGTACGAACTTCGGATTAACATCGACCAACAAGGAAATACTCTTGATTTATTTGATTTTGATGGAATAAATATGCTATCCAAAAAAGAGTTGGATAATGGATTTACTATTTATGAATGGTTGCTTGAGTTGCATATAGGAGAAATTCAGTTCAAGTCACTAGGCTTTGAGCAAATAGTAAGAAAAGCTCCGGTTTATACAAATAGCCAAGTCCTCAGCCTTGATGAACGAGGGGGAATCTCGTTTAGTAAACAAGCTTTTGAAAAAAAATAAGAAATAATTATCACTACGCAGAAAGATTGCGCAATGGGCGTTTTACTTTGTATCATCAAAATGATAAAAGCGATATTTGAAACAATAAAAAAGACAGGTCAAGTACGGGTTATTCCAAACTCTTTTAGGTTTTAGACTACTAACTTTGGGGGGCAACTTGCCCAGTTTTCAAGGGGTCGTTTTTATCGTTTTTTCCACTCTACTGAATTTTCAGTTGTTTTGAACTGCTTTATTATGGGATAGGTAAAAACACACCAAAAAAGGTCACCTATCTGATATAAAACAGTCCGTTTTTCACTAAAAGCTAAACATTGTTAAACTTTTGTTTTATAGACTATTAAATACCGCCTAGGTGACCTTTCAATTTTTTTTCTCAGGTCACCTGAAATATGGATTTTAACGGATTATTTTGGATTGTCTGAAAAAGAAAAATCCGTATAAATCAACTGTTTATACGGATTTGGTTTTTTTTGAACTTCAAAAAGTGGAGCTGGAGGGATTTGAACCCTCGTCCAAACAAGGAACTAATTTGCTTTCTACATGCTTATCTTTGCTTTAATTGTAGAGAATGGGCAAGACCAAAGCTACCAACCCAAACCTTAGCTTCTTTAATTTCAGACAGAAGCCGAAGCGTCCCCTATCCTATCTCCGATTTACCTACACCACCATATCGGCACGCTTCGGAGCCACAGCTTCCGGGTGATGTCTTGTCCCTGCACCTGTGCAAGAATTAAGCTAGATCTACTATACTTCGATTAAGCAGCAAGAGCGTAATTTCTTTCGCCAGTTAAATTTGTGACGTCTAAGATTATAGTGCCAGCCGACTATGCACTGCATGCTTACAAACCACTTCATCTCGCTGTCAAAGCCAGTCAGCCCCATAGGTTTATTACCATCTGATATATAACGCCTTAATATCAAATTGTAGATATTGAGTAACAAACTAGCAACAAAAAATGATAAAAATTTGTCTAAACAATATCTGAATACAAAGATAATCATTTTTTAGGTTCTAAAAAAGCCCAGTTTCTCTACTTTACTGTTTTCAACCTAAAAAATATTAATTATGATGTCTGAGTAGATATTAGAATAAAAAAATAAACATAAGTTAAAAAATATTTTAATCAAAAAATTAAATCAATTAATTAAACTAAGTTAGCGGCATAAATCAAATGGATTATGCAGCCACAAAAAACAACCGAAGAAAAAATAAAAGAAGTAGCCCGTAAAATATTTATGGAGAAGGGTTACGGACTAACACGCACCCGTGATATAGCCGAAGCAGCAGGTATAAATACCGCGTTATTGAACTATTATTTCCGAAGCAAAGAAAAGCTATTCAATATCATAATAGCTGAGAGTATAAAAGAATTATTCTCTACTCTGCTTGACATTATAGAAAACGATAAAACTGACCTTTCTTATAAAATAGATACCGTAGTAAATCGTTATGCAGATGTCTTTTTGGCGTCTCCGAATCTTCCATTATTCGTTCTCAGTGAATTACAGTCACAACCCGAACTTTTTTTTAAACAAGTAGGAATACCAGGTAATATACTGTTGGATAGTTATTTCTTCCGGCAGCTGGAAGAACAGTTACAGAAAATCAACCTCAAAATCGAACCCATTCATATTTTTGTCAATATGATCGCACTGACTATATTGCCGGTGATAGCAAGACCTATCATGAATCATGTACATTCGATGGATAGTGATGGATTCTCTAATTTTATTGAGGTACGCCGGAAGCTTGTACCTATATGGATAAAGGATATGCTCAAACTAAACAATTAGGCAATTATGAAAAAGTATATTTTAACGCTGACATTGTTAGCTCTTTTTGCTACAATTTATTCGCAGAAAATACTCACGCTGGATGAATGCTGGGGAAAAGCACTCAAAAACTATCCGCTTATCAGACAATACGACCTGATTTCTCTCAGCAAGCAATATTCATTAAGCAATCTATCTAAAAGTTACCTGCCACAATTTGCCCTTAACGGACAGGTAACTTATCAATCTGATGTGACTAAAATTCCCGTAGATTTTTCATCTCTACCTGTTCCTGTAGATATACCTTCCATGAGTAAAGACCAGTACAAAGCAACCATAGATGCATCTCAACTTATTTGGGATGGAGGAACGGTAAAAGCGCAAAAAGGCATAACTAAAGCTAATGCAGAAGTAAGTAATAAAAAAACCGAAGTCCAACTCTATGCAGTTAAAGAAAAAGTAAATGAGTTATTTTTCGGAATACTGATGATAGATGAGCAGTTAAAAATACTCGATCTGTCTGAATCCGACATGAGAACTAACCGCGATATTGTTGACTCTATGTTGAAAAATGGGATGGCTATGCAGTCCGACCTCGACCAGATAGATGTTGAGTTATTGAATATAGACCAGAAACGCACCGAGCAAATCAGTCTGAGAGAAGCTTATCTGAAAATGCTGGGATTGTTTATTCATCAGGAAGTGGAAGTAAATACCCATTTGCAGAAGCCGGAAGAGGGTGCACTCTTGTACGGGCAGATCAATCGTCCCGAATTATCTCTTTACGCTTCCCAGCGTATGTTGTATGATATTCAGAACAATTCGGTTAAGGCTAAGAATATGCCTCGCATCAGTCTCTTTGCTCAAGGAGGTTACGGACGTCCCGGAATAAATATGCTGGAAGACAGGTTCAAATTCTTTGCTATTGGCGGAATAAAACTAAGTTGGAATTTCGGTAATCTTTATACCCGAAAGAATGAAAGAATGCTGATTGAGAACAATATATCTGAAGTGAATATTCAACAGGATGTTTTTTTATTTAATACAAACCTGCAATTGACACGGGAACAGGAAGAAATAAGGAAACTAAAAAAACTGATGGATAAAGATGATCAGATCATCCGCCTGCGCAACCGGGTAAAGACTGCAAGTGAAAGTAAATATAAAAACGGCATATACCAGATCAATGACCTGATACGCAATATAAATACAGAAAACCAAGCACGGCAGACCAAAGCACTGCACGAAATACAATATCTGATGAGCATCTACAATTATAAACACATACAAGGGAATTAATGTGTAAATAAGATAATAAGCTAATTCATAATAAGATGAGAACAATAATAACTAAATCAGCTATAATCAGCCTGTTGTTATTCATAACCATATCCTGCAACAGGAACAGTCTTACACACGATGCATCGGGAATTTTCGAGGCAACCGAAATAATCGTATCGGCGGAAGCATCGGGTAAAATAGAGCAGTTCGATGTCATAGAAGGTAATGTCCTGACCGCAGGACAGCGATTAGGATATATAGATACTACACAGCTTTACCTGCAAAAATTACTTTTGCAGACATCGGGCAAAGCAGTCTCGGCACGCCGTCCCGATATATCAGCACAGATAGCATCGACCAAAGAACAGATTACCAAAGCTGAATTGGAACATACACGAATATCCAATCTATTGAGGGATGGAGCAGCCACTCAAAAACAGATGGACGATGCGGAATCACAACTGAGGGTATTGCAAAAAACACTCGCGGCACAGCTTAATTCATTAACGACCTCGACCAATAGTATCGACACGGAGAGTAGTGCCTATGAAATACAGGTCGCACAGATAGAAGACAAACTGCGGAAAAGCCATATTGTTAATCCCATCGACGGAACAGTGTTAACTAAATATGCAGAAGCTAAAGAAATGACAATCCCGGGACAGCCTTTATATAAAATAGCTGATACACGTCATTTGTTCCTGCGTGCTTATATTGTTTCTCCTCAACTGGAAAAAGTCAAGATAGGACAGTCCGCTGCCATATTTGTCAATTCAGTGGACGAAGGACAAAAAACATACCAAGGAACTGTGTCGTGGATTTCCGATAAAGCGGAATTTACACCCAAAACAATCCAGACTCACGATGAACGTCAAAATCTGGTATATGCAGTAAAGATTGCTGTTGAAAATGTCGACGGCCTCATAAAAATCGGGATGTACGGTGATGTAGATTTCAATAATTCAGGCAAATGAGTACAATAGCCATATCAATCGAGCATATCTCTAAAACATATGCAGGAAAACAACCTGTACATGCTCTGGATGATATCTGTCTGGAAATAGGCTCAGGTGAACTATTCGGGCTTATCGGGCCGGATGGCGCGGGAAAAACCTCATTGTTCCGCATCCTTACCACTCTGGTATTAGCCGATACGGGTACGGCTAAAGTGAAAGATATGGATGTGGTGAAAAATTTCAGGACAATACGGAATCATATAGGTTATATGCCCGGACGTTTTTCACTTTATCAGGATTTATCGGTGGAAGAAAACCTCCGGTTCTTTGCCAGCGTATTCG